>JAITFV010000272.1 GCA_031281115.1 Oscillospiraceae bacterium
TAACAATTGACAATGGACAATTGACAATTATCGGGGGTGTTGAAACGAACAAAAGCGGCGAAGTTGTCGCGTATCACATCAAAAATACTCACCCGCTGTCAGGCGGGTTTTTACATGGCGATTGGAAGCGTGTTGAAGCCTTCGGGAAAAAGACCGGGCGGCGAAACGTCATACACCTGATGAACCGTGAGCGTATCGGGCAGCGGCGGGGAGTTCCTTTCCTTGCGCCGATTATAGAATCGTTAAAGCAGCTCGGGCGGTATAATCAAGCCGAGATTGACGCAGCGGTGATTAACGCTCTTTGGGCTGTTTTTATTGAAAAAAAGCGATATAACGGCGAAGGTTCGGTAATCGGTTCGTTTGAATCTTACGAAACTGAAGGACAGCAAGGCGATAGTGAACCAAATGACATTGAAATCAACAGCGGTACTATTGTTGATTTAAACGAAGGCGAAGAAGCAAAACTTATTACGCCGGGCAGACCCAATCCGAATTATGACAATTTTATAACCGCATTTACCCGTCATGTGGGTTCGGCACTTGAAATACCCTACGAGATTCTTATAAAGCACTTCACGTCTTCATTCAGTGCGTCGAGAGGTGCGCTGCTTGAATTTTGGAAATCTGTGCGAATGTTCCGCAGTTGGTTTGCTTCGGACTTCTGCCAAGCCATTTATGAAGAATGGTTTGCGGAAGCGGTTGCGCTCGGGCGTATATCTGCGCCGGGGTTTTTCATGAATCCCGTAATCCGCAAAGCGTACAGCGGTGCGGAATGGCACGGACCCGCGCAGGGGCTCTTGAATCCCATTCATGAAGTCAGGGCGGCGCAGCTGAGAGTTGAGAACTGCTTCTCAACACGTGACCAAGAAGCACGGGAAATGAACGGAAGCGACTTTCATAAGAACGTGAATCAGCGGAAGAATGAGGAAAGGTTGATGCAAGAGGTTGAGGAAATAAAGCGACAAGGGGAATAAAAGAAAATACCGCCCCCGATTAAACGGGAGCGGTGATTGATTTATTCTGCGATTTGCAAGTAGTCTTTTAAGCCACGCTGGAGTATTTGCGAAAACGGTGCGTCGGCTTTCTCGGCTTGTGTGTTGAGCCATGACGGGATAGACAAAGTCTTTTTAATTGCGCGGGTATCATTAGCACGTCTCCATTCGTCAGTATCAGCGGCAACTAAAGTCATAGTCTCATTATCTTTGAGTTTAAGTGTTTTTGATGCAGCGGGGATTGGTTCCGATTTAATTTCAGCGTCCCATAACCACATTTCTATTGCGTCTTTAGCCATTAACAATGCGTCAGCAACATCATCACCGCAGGTATGACAACCGGGTAAATCAGGGACAGTAACACCTATTGTGTTATCATCAGGAAAAAGAATAACGGGATAAACGTATTTCATAACAACCTCCTACTTTAAATGTTGCTCCAAAAGGAGGGCTATTTAAGCCCTGTTTCCTTTAGGATTTTTTGGAGCGTTCCTGTGGGAATGTCTCCTGTATGGCGGTGGATTGGAATTTTCACTCCGGGTCTGTTTGGGTGTGTTGCAAGTTCGTGCCTACCGCCTTGTGTGATGTTCCAACCGTCAGCGGTCAGCTTTCGTTTTAGTTCTTTTGCTGTCATTCCCTCACCTCCTGCATTCATTATAACACGTAATATTACGTATGTCAATGCTTTTCAAAAACAAATTTGCACAAAATATTAAACTTTCATTTATGCAAAATAACGAAACAAAAAAGGAGAAAAATAATGCCGGAAATTATTCAATTAAGCCAAATGGCGTGGAATTTCAAGCAGGTCGGCAGTGACACAACGGAAATATATATTTACGATGTGATTGCGGATAAACAAAGCACCGACTGGTACACGGGGAAAAAGCGAACTGAGGTCACGCCTGTTACGTTTAAGGACGAGCTTGACAAAGTTACTACCGGGAAAATCTGTGTGCGCATAAACAGCAGGGGCGGTGAGGTTTTTGCGGCGGAAGCAATACGCACCGCAATCCGTGAACGAATACAAAGCGGCACGGAAATCACCTGCAAGATTGACGGGTTCTGCGGGAGTGCGGCAACGGGAATTTCTGCGGCTTGCAATAAAACGCTGATTACATCAAGTGCATGGTATATGATTCATGACCCGTCTGTGTTTTTGTTCGGGCATTATGAAATTTCGGACGCTGAAAAAATTAAAAATATGCTCGAAAAAGTAAAACAAGGGTTAGTCAGTGTTTACGTTGACAAAACAGGAAAAAGCAAAGAAAAAATTGCTGAACTCATGAAGGCGGAAACGTGGTATACGGGAGATGAGGCTGTTGAAGCGGGGTTCTGCGACGAGCTTATGTTTGAGGAAGAAAAAGACGGCGAATCGGCGCAGAGCTTATATAATATACAAAATCAAGCGTTGCATGATTATTCGATGTATCGAAACGTACCCGCAGCATTAATTAATTCGGAAAGTTTTGCGGGACGCACAAACAAGGGGGTATACGGGGGCTTTCCGCAGGAAAGACCCGAGGTTTCTGCCCCCGTTGAAACCACCCCGTCTGCCGCTGTCAGCCACCCCTCCAAGGAGGGGAATTATAAAACTAATAAAGGAGAACAAAGCATGGAAATTAAAACCGTAGAAGAATTAAAGGCGGCGTACCCCGAGCTTGTAGCACAGGCAGAAGCCGCCGCCGCTGAAACTGCAACCAAAGCAGAGCGCGAACGAATTAAAGCTATTGAGGACGTTGCGCTCGGCGGGTTCGATGAGCTTGTCGCAAAGGCGAAGTTCGACACGCCTGTTTCTGCCGAAGCTGTAGCGATGCAGATGATTGCGGCGCAGAAAAAGCAAGGCGGGGATTATCTCGCTGCGAGAGCCGCTGATGTTGCGGAAAGCGGCATGGAGGGCGTTAAGCCCGAGGGAAGCGAGAGCGGTGCGGCAGAAGCCAAAACGCCGCAGGAAAAACAAGCGAAAGCTAAAGCAGCGGTTGCAGCCCTGCTCGGAAAGGAGAAAAAATCATGAGTGTAAAAAAATTAAACAATCATGACGGTTTAATAACCGATTTAAACCCTGCCGTTGAAGTGCGGGGGCGGGTGATTGCTTACGGCACTGCTGAGCAGACATATCCGAGGGGTACAGTATTTG
>JAITFV010000280.1 GCA_031281115.1 Oscillospiraceae bacterium
GGATTTTAGTATAAACTTCCCGTCCTTGATTTGGAACCCGTTCTAATTAAATTTACCTATACTTTTTCTAAGATTATTTTCGTTTGACAACTTGTTTGATATACTGTTAGATTTTATGATTTTAATATCCTTATCTTTAGCAATATCGTCGGCGGGCTTCGGCGGGTTAATAATCTTCGCAAGCCCTTTGTTCATGTCGTTTAACTCTTTCTTGGTTATTTTATCGGCGTTATTAAATAAATCCATATGTGCAACTACTTGTTCACCGGCGATTTCATAGTTCCACGCAGTTACGCCGGTGACTTTAATGCCCGAATTGTCTTTGCCGACTTTATCCGCGAACGGAACACACGCTTCTCCGAAGGTGGGGCTTTTCATCATTATATCATTCATAATCGGAGAAAGCTTTTCTGCGATTTTATACTGCGCTAAATCATTAAGATGTGTCTTTTCCGGCCACACAAATCCGTCCGTAGCTATGTATTTTACAGTGTTGACGCTCGGAGTAACGCAAACGCCGATAAGTTCTTCAGCGTCCTTGTAACGTTGAAACGATTCTTTTTGTTCCTCGGTAAGCCCCGGGATAAACAGCTTCATTTCATGTCTGTAGCTTTGCGTCATATGTATCATAGTTTGGAATTTTCCGTAATCGCCGAGAGTTTCTTTCAGGTCGAACCCTTTCGGGTTAGTTTCTAAGTTATGCAGCTGTTTGCCCATTCCGAAGAAAGCTTCCGTAATTATTTTACCCTCCGGATTTTTATGGATTTCCTCCCGGGTTTTTAAAATGCCTTTTTCATTAGCTTCTTTTAAAATTTGGGGTAATTTTTCCATTTTTTTATCAAATTCAGCTTTAACCTTATTAGCAGCTGCTTCAATTTGTTTATCACGCTCTTCTTTGATTAATTTGTTGATATCTGCTCTGTAATCAATTTCCTTTTCGGGGTCGGCGCTGTCAAGCAGCCTTAGTCCCCAGTCGTGCGCGTCGCGGTTATTGTTAAATTTCTCGTCGAATTCTTGCCCCGCTTTCTCCCGCGCCTCTTTGATTTCTTTGTCATATTCCACTTGCAGTTCTTTTCTTTTGTTCTCTTGTGCATCCTCTCCCGCTTTTAAAGCGACGTTCCCCGCATCCTTTATCATCTTGTTATATTCTTTGCCGTACTCGATTTTCTTTTCATCAAATTGGGGAGAATCCGAGCAGATTTCCTCCATTGTCATGCCTTTATGGAGCATAAACAAACATTTCTGACCGTAGTGTATGTTAGAGCGAAAGTCAAGACCTAATGCCTCTTCATACTTTTTGATTTCTTTAAGAGGTAATTCTTGGTTATTTTCGTCGCGATTGAACAGGGACATATTACGTTCAAAGTTTTTTTCGTGGTCACCGATAGCTTTTTTATACGGCTCCTGCGAATTCAATAAGTGCTTAGCTTCCAGGCTGCGGGCTTTTATATCCGCCGCAATCGCTTCATGTCGCTTGCTGCGTGTTTCATCACTTTCGTTTAATACTTCTTTGGCGCGGTCTGCAACGGTTTTATGCTTGTCAAGTTTAGGTAAACCGAAAAACGTCCTTATCTTACCGCCCCACCCGATTTTAGGTTTCGGATGTTTGAATTTTATATCAGCTTCCACGCCTATGGGCGGTGTAATCTGCATACTGTTATCTTTGCCTTTTTTTACATTACAAAATTCTACTTTTTTATCGCCGTCAGCGAGCGCGCCGATAACAGCGGCTTTCATCATTTCGTTTGTAAATAAGCCGTAAGCGTCGTGGGCATCTTTGCTGAATCCGAATGTTTCACGTACGCTCTTGCCGTTTATGAATACTAAATCGAACTCGTCAAGACCGTTTGCCGTCATCACCTCGCGCTGCTCCTTGCTGAAGGCCGCGCCGATAGTTTTGTCGTAAATATTTACTCCCGGCTCTGTCTTTTTGCGCTCCGGATATTGCGCAACGTTTTTGCCGTAGTTCGCCATATTAAAGCCTTTTACATCGGGAATCGTGACGGTTATCGCTTTTTTTGGTTTTGGCATGATGTTTGCTCCTTCTGAACTTTTTCGTATATTATAATCGTTTAAATTGAAAACTGTTCCACAGTTTCAATTTAAACGGGTTTCCGCTGCGTGAGCGCAGCGGGCGCTGTCGCAAAACAGCGCAAGCCCCTTTAACTTAAAAAGCGAAACGCTTTTTAAGTTAAAGGACTATATTATATTACGGATGATTATATGTTGTAGCTCAAATTTCTGAAAATTTATTTTTTCATCCTTTTATCCTCAGCATAACTGACGCTTGAAACAAATTACCCACTGCTTCAAACACAGCTTCACCGCCATATTTCCGCGCCACAACCTCAACCGATGAAACACCGATTCCCGGATGGTTTTCCTCATCGTTGTACTTGCGCGATATGAACGATTCGCCGTCTTTCTTTATAATACCGTCAAAGCTGTTGTCAATGGTGATAACCAGCAACTTCCCGGTAATTTTAGAATTAATTTTGATATATTTATCGCTGCTTAACTTGCGGCAGGCTTCAATCGCGTTTTCAACACAGTTGCCGAAAATGATACACAAGTCTGAATCGCTAACCCCGGCTTTTTTATGAAGTTCGATATGCACATCGAATTGTATGCCTTCGCTTTTTGCTATACCGGCATAATACCATAAAATTGAGTTGACTGCGTAATTCTCGCAAAAAATGAGTTGAGTATCATCAGGCAGAGAGTCCTTATATTCGTTTATATATTCCGTCAATTTTTGAGTTTCACCTGTGTCAACATAAGATTGAAACACGGACAGATGATGCCGCAGGTCGTGCCGCGCCCGTTTTGTATCATCTATATGCTTTTGGAGCGTTTGATAATGCTCTCCCTGCAATAAGAGCTGATTATCCATTACCTTAATATGCAGCGCCATATTATATGAGCGCTCTGTTTGCACACCGATATAAAGAATCAGCACCGACAGCGTCGTGGCAATATTGATAAAAGTTATTCCGAAAAACAGCAGCGATAAACACAATGCCGTTATCGGAAGAATCATGTATACTAACGAGAACCACAAAAATTTACGACCGAAGACTTTCCGGTAAAACAGCATGATTCCCATATTAATAACCATTCCCACGTTCGGGAGGATTTGAGATAACCAAAAAAGCCTCCCCCTGTGATACACGTTATATTCATCTATGAAATAATAGATGCCGGTGAATTGTGAAGTCACGGTTAAAATCAACGAGAGAGCGCATAAAGAAAAAACTGTGACCTTTATTCCTCGCGGAATTTTTATTTTCAGCTCAATATAAGTAAGCAGATAATATGTTATGGCGATTAAAACAAAAACACCGAACATATAATGAAGAAAATTAGAAATACGGATTAAATAATACGCATAAGGCTTCGTATTTCCCGTCATAAGCCATGCGACAATATCGGAGGAGACAATCCCGATAGTGGATAAAACAAATCCGCCGAAAATGCGGTTCAGCTTAGAGCGTTTTTCAAATTCCGTAAGTGCGCAGATAATAATGATTAAAGAAATAACAATACAAAACACGCCTAATGAAACACTGATATAATTAATGGTTTCCATCTTTTTCACTAAGTCCTTTCTTTGCAAAATCGAATCGAAAATAATGTTTTCCCGTTTTGATTTAGGACGAGTTCTTATACTGTTTCCCGATAAACATTGGGGCTAATTGTCATTTTGGAGATTGGCTATTGTTTGTTTTTTGCTTTACATCTCCCTTGAATGTTTGAATAAATAGTCTCTGTAAGCCTGTTTAATCGCAAGCTTATTGTTTTTGCGGATTGAAACAACTGCACCATTTGTCATAATGAACTCGTTTGCAGCAATATCTTCGATATACCTCATATTAACAATGAAGCTGCGGTGCGTTCGCAAAAAAGGCTCTCCGGCAAACTCCCTCTCAAGCTCGTTAAGGGAGCGGTAGTTTTTTATTGTTTCCATCGGGGTGTGTATATAACAAGTATGGTCAAATTTTTCTATGTACATTATGTCTCTGAGAGGAATTCTGACAGTTAATCGTCCGGACAAAACCTCAATTGCCTTAAATGAATCAGAAAACAGCTTCATACATTTATTCAAAACTCTCTCTACTTCCGCGTAACCCACGGGCTTCACCAAATACTGCAGAGCCTCGACGGCATAGCTGTCTAAACCGTGGTCAAGGCTGGATGTAGTAAAGGTGAAGACCATATCCTCGTTCGTTTCCCGTATTTTTCGTGCAACATCAACACCGTTTATGCCCGGCATATATATGTCCAAAAATGCGATTCCCGCACTTCTCAAAGCATAAGAATCAGCTAAGAGAGCCTCTCCTGTTTCGTAGACCGAAATCTCCGGGTGGCAGTTGTTTTGGGTAAAATATTTTTTAATATGGGAATACAAAGTTTCTCTGCATTCGGCAACGTCTTCACATAAGATAACCTTCATAGACATTTTCCACCCCTTTTCATTATGATTGTATCATGAAATTAATTATTTTTCAAGCGGAGAAAAAAACCATTCACGGAATAAAACCAACGATTACGAAATGTCTATTGATTTTGAGCGAGAAATTTTATACTATTTGGATAACTGATAGGTTTTATCGAAAAAGGAGAAATCACATGGAAATCGCCAGAAAACAAATCGAAGGTGCCGAGATTTTGATTGTAGAAGGAAATATTGACATTGTTACAGCACCGAAATTACAAGCTGAGCTGGAGAGCGCTCTGTCATCAACGGCTCATCTTGTGCTTGACTTTAATGGCGTCCGTTATATGTCGTCGGCAGGACTCCGCGTATTGCTTTCAGGACAGAAAATATCTCAAAGCAAAAATAAAAGCATGGTTTTGAAAAATATTCAAAAAGAAGTCATGGAAGTCTTTGACGTGACCGGATTCACGAGCATTTTAACGATTGAGCAAGATTAAGAGATAATACTGTTATCCATTTAAGAAATAGATAGCAGGGTTTCGCGCTGCTGCAACAGCGCCATCCCTAAAATCCAATAAATCAGTTTATTGGATTTTAGTATAAACATATTTTCAATTTAACCGACTACATATGAAGCAAATGACACTGTATCCGGGAAAATGTTATTTCTATTCCGATTTTGTGAAGAAAGGACTTAGGGATTGACAAGAAATAAAGTTAACAAATCTGACGCAGGGTTTTTGTTGTCAGACAAGGCAAAATTTTTCGTAATGCTTTATGCCTTGCGGAAAATTTTAACGCAGTATGGCAACAAAAATACAAGTCAGATGTCAAATTTATTTCTTGGCAATTCCTTAATTTAAACAACATGAAACAAATTACAATCCCCGCAAAAATCGAAAGTCTGCAAGAGGTTTTTAATTTTATTAGCAGCGAAATGTCTGTTAAAGAAGCAGGTTTAGAACAATTTGGCACGATTAAATTAGCTGTTGAGGAAATATTCGCCAACATAGTTCTTTATGCTTATCATCCGGAAGAAGGCGAGGTTAAAATTTTTGTCGCAGTCGATTCGGAGCAGATTATAATCAAATTTGCAGACAGAGGGGTACCCTTTGACCCGCTTGCTATCCCTGACCACGATATAACCTTGTCTGCCGATGAAAGAAAAATCGGTGGGCTTGGCGTGTTTATGGTGAAGAAATTTATGAGCAATGTCGAATACCGCCATGAGAACGGATATAATATTCTGACCATTTCTAAGGATTTGGGCGAGGGAAAGAATTAAAAAAACAGACTTCTTGCGAAAATCCATTCGCTCAGAGTTACGCAAGAAATCTAATAAACACTTGCACAAAAATGCAAGTGTTTATTGAATTTTAGTATTATTGCTCCGAGTTCTCAGCGTTAAATCTTGAATTATTCGGTGTTTAAAGGGTTTGACAAATCAAGAAATTTATGGTATAATGTGTATTATTTTAAAGTTGGAAGTTTGCGGAATGAGAGAATTATCTGAAATAAAAAAAGAAATCCTCGGATTAGCGCGGGAATACACCCGCATAGAAGCAGCAGAAGCTGTTTCGTGCCGCCCGCCGGGCTGTAGGATTAATTATGCGGGGCGCGTTTATGACGAAAATGAGCGCGTTAATCTTATAGACAGTGCTCTTGATTTTTGGCTGACAGCGGGAAAATATGCGGAAGATTTTGAGCGGAAGTTAGCCGGTTTCCTGGGTATGCCTTATGCGTATGCGGTGAATTCCGGCTCATCTGCAAATCTGCTTGCCTTTGCCGCACTTACCTCGCCGCTGCTCGGAGAGCGACAATTAAAGCGGGGCGATGAGGTAATTACCGTTGCGATGGGATTCCCGACTACGGTGGCTCCGATTGTACAACTCGGCTGTGTGCCTGTGTTTGCGGATGTTTCGATTCCTTCGTATAATATCGATGCTTCAAAGCTTGAAAACGCGCTTTCGGAAAAAACAAAGGCTGTATTTATCGCGCATACGCTCGGGAATGCATTTAATTTGAAGGCAGTTTTAAGCTTTTGTAAACAGAATAACTTATTTTTAATAGAAGATAACTGTGACGCGCTCGGAGCGGAGTATAACATTGACGGCTCTTGGGCAAAAACAGGAACCCTCGGCGATATAGGAACCTCAAGTTTTTATCCCGCTCACCATATTACAACCGGTGAAGGCGGCGCAGTTTATACCAGGGACCCGCTGCTCGCGCAAATTTTGCTTTCATTGCGTGATTGGGGAAGGGACTGCGTGTGTCCACCAGGGAAAGACGACACCTGCGAACGGCGTTTCAACGGACAATTCGGGGCATTACCGGAGGGATACGACCATAAATATGTTTATTCTCATTTGGGATATAATCTCAAGATTACCGATATGCAGGCGGCTGTCGGCACGGCGCAGCTGGACAAGCTCCCGGAATTTATCAAGAAACGCCGCAAAAACTGGCAGATTCTGCGCAATGAGCTGCAAGATTTGGAAAAGCGGCTCATTCTGCCTGAAGAAGAGCCGGATTCAAAGCACTCACCTTTCGGTTTTGTTTTGACCGTAAGAGAAAACTCTCCTTTAAACCGCAATCAACTGACAGCGGCTTTGGAAAGAAAAGGTATCCAGACGAGGAATCTGTTTGCGGGAAATCTGATAAGGCAACCGTGTTTCGGGAGTTTGACGGAGGGTGCGGATTATCGGGTTGTCGGCAAATTGGCAGAAACCGACAGGGTTATGAATGATACGTTTTGGGTCGGGGTGTATCCGGGGCTGTCGCGGGAGGATATCGGGGTTATGGTTGAGGCATTTAAAAATGTGTTTATGTAATATAGTCCTTTAACTTAAAAAGCGTTTCGCTTTTTAAGTTAAAGGGGCTTGCGCTGTTGCGACAGCGCCCGCTGCGCTCACGCAGCGGAAACCCGTTTAAATTGAAACTGTGGAA
>JAITFV010000281.1 GCA_031281115.1 Oscillospiraceae bacterium
GATGATGAGAAAAACGCGCTCAGTCACAGAGGAAACGCGCTTAGAAAGTTCGCGGAATGCAAACAGGACGCCGAGGATGCTGCCGCAGCAGCGCAAGCCCCTTTAACTTAAAAAGCGAAACTCTTTTTAAGTTAAAGGATTATAGTATAAGCACAACAAAACTTTGAAAAGGAGAAAGCCATGTTCAAAATAGGAATCTTCGGCGGCTCGTTTAACCCGCCGCACAACGGGCATATCAGCATCGCCGTGCAGGCGAAAGAAGAACTCGGGCTTGATAAAATGCTAATAATGCCCACAGGCACTTCTCCGCATAAAGGAAAAGCCGCGATGGGTTTCAACACGCGTGAATATATGTGTCATCTTGCTTTTAGCAAGCTGCCCGGTTTTGAAGTTACGGACATTGAGGGCAAGAGAGCGGGGCGCAGTTACACGATTGATTCTCTCCGGCTGCTTAAAAAGCAATATCCTGCAAACGCGCAGTTTTATCTGTTAATAGGCGCGGATATGTTGTTTTATTTCGACCGGTGGCATAAGCACCAAACAATTTTAAACGAATGCCACGTAATCGCGGCTGCTCGCGAGCCGAATCAATTCAACCAGATGACCGAATATGCAACCGAAGTCGGGAAAGTAAAGGTACTGAACCTTGAAGTCACAAAAGTTTCTTCAAGCGAAATACGCGAAAAAATCGCGAAAGGCGAGGATGTGCGCGACCTTGTCCCCGAAAAAGTTTTAACTTTAATCAAGGAGAAGCAGTATTATTTATGATGAAAGAAAGCACTGAATTTTATACCTGCCTTATAAAAAACAGGCTTTCCGGGGAGCGGTTTAAACATAGCATCAAAACTGCCGAGATGTGCCGCGAACTTGCCGAAAAGCACGGCTATGACCCCAAAAAAGCATACCTCGCCGGAATCCTCCACGATATATGCAAGGAAGAAAGCGAGAAGGAATTAAAGCGGTTGATTTTCTCTGAACCCTTATACCAATCCCCGATGAAATTGGGGATTGGGGATTCCGCAGTCTGCGGATTAGACCCGCTCGAAAAAGAAATTCCTAAACTTTGGCATGCTCCGGCGGGTGCGGTTTATGTAAGAGAAAAGCTTGAAGTCGACGACACAGAGCTGATTTCCGCGATTAGGTTTCACACAGTCGGGCGTGAAAATATGTCAAAGCTTGAAAAAATCCTCTATCTCGGCGACTTAGTGGAGCGGAGCAGGGATTACCCCGAAGTAGAAAAGTACCGTGAATATGCGCTTCTTGACTTAAACCACGGAATGTACGAGGCACTTAAATGGACAATTAACGACTGCCTGCAGCGCAAAAAACAAATCTCGCTTTATACTTACGAGGCATATAATTATTATCTGAAGAAAGGCTGATTATGGAAAATAACGAAATCTTAAAAACCGCGCTGAACGCGCTTGACAGCAAAAAAGGCAGGAATCTGCAAGTTATAAAAGTCGGCGATTTGACAATCTTGGCGCATTATTTCATTCTTGCAAGCGGAGGCAGCTCTACGCAGGTTAAGGCGCTCGCAGACGAGGTCGAGCATAAACTTAAAGAAAAAGGCGAAAATCCTAAACGTACCGAGGGTTATAACGGCGCGAACTGGGTCGTGCTTGACTATATTGACGTTGTTATTCATATATTCCACGAAGAAACACGGGAATTCTATGATTTGGAGCGGCTTTGGCAGGATGGCGAGTTCTTGAGCGCAGGAGATTTCATTGAATCTTAAAAAAATATGAAAAACCGCTTGACAAAGATTTGCATTTAATGTATAATGTTAGAAGTGCAAACATACGCAGATGTTTTATTTGTCGGTAAAGTCTGCGGAATCGTTGTCTGTGGCAAGGCTGCAAGCGGCTCAAAAACTTACTGATGTATTATATAAAATCCACCAGCAGAGGGAGGGATAAATGTGGCTGAAATTCGTTTGGGAAAGAACGAATCTTTGGACACGGCCTTAAAGCGTTTTAAGCGCTCTTGTGCCAGAGACGGCGTTCTCGCCGAAGTGCGCAAAAGAGAGCATTACGAAAAGCCTTCGGTTAAACGCAAGAAAAAGTCCGAAGCCGCTCGCAAGCGTAAATTTAAGTAGATTCACGGGCGGCAGGTTGCCGCCCCTACTGTTATAATCAATTTTGGGGTGATTCTCTTGTTTAAACCGACAATTTGGATTAAAAACGTACTCTCAATAGATAAAAAATTTCTTGACAAACACGGACTGAAAGGGTTTATTCTCGACCTTGATAATACACTTTCCATGCACGGCAGCCCCGCTGCAGAAGCCGGCGTTACCGAGTGGCTGGCAGAAATGCGTCGGCTCGGCGTTAAGATGGCAATCGTATCTAACAATACTAAAAAGCGGGTAACGCCGCTCGCGAAGGAGCTCGGCTTAGATTTCATAGCATTCGGGTGCAAGCCGCTGCCGTTCGGTATTAACAAGGCGGCGAAAGCTCTCGGGTTCCCGAAAAAACAGCTTGCTGTCGTTGGCGACCAGATTTTCACAGATGTGATGGGCGGGAATA
>JAITFV010000007.1 GCA_031281115.1 Oscillospiraceae bacterium
CGGCAGATGGAGCTTTGCGGCTTTGATGAGCAAGGCATGAAAGAGTTTGCGGGCTTATGAAGCGGTTAGATGTAAGCGTTCCCGCCGAAAGCAGGAATAAAGCCCGCGAATTGATATTAAGCGGCAATGTTACTGTGAACGGCGAAGTAATTACTAAGCCGTCAGCGCTCGTTTCAGATGAAGCGCGAATAGAAGTAATTTCTGCTCCGAAGTATGTTGGGCGGGCGGGTTATAAATTAGAAACTGCTGTTGAAGCTTTCGGTATAGATTTTACAGGCTTAATCTGCCTTGACGCAGGTGCGGCTGTCGGCGGCTTCACCGACTTAATGTTGCAAGGCGGCGCGGAAAAAATCTACGCTGCCGATGTCGGAGAGAATCAACTGCACGTAAGTCTGCGGGAGAACCCGCGTGTTGTAAACTTAGAAAAACAAGATATACGGAACCTCAAGCTTCCCGAGCAGGTTGATTTTATCACGGCAGACTTATCGTTTATATCGCTGAGATTGATTATACCGAGCTTTGCGGAGTTCCTGAAGCCTGCGGGGAGATGCGCGGTGTTAATTAAACCGCAGTTTGAGCTTGGAAAGCGGCATATCAAAAACGGCGTAGTAACCGATATAAAACTGATTAGCAAAGCGGTTAGGGACATAGAAACGTTCATATCGGAATCTCGATATGAACGAATTGGAACGATTGAATCAAAACTAAACGAAAAAGGCAGGAACAGCGAGTTTATTTGTTACTTTAAGGTGAAATCATGAAGGCTATAATATGCAAAAACGAGAATAAAAATGACAGCCGTAACAGCGGAATCATCGCGGAAGTTCAGAGTAAACTGCACAGTATCGGAATTGAGGCTGTACTTTCCGACCGTGACGGAATATGCCAAGACTGCGACCTTGTAATCACTATCGGCGGCGACGGAACGATTCTGCACCACGGAAAAAAGGCGGCGCGGTTAGGTTTGCCGCTTCTCGGAATCAACACGGGGAGGCTCGGCTTCATGACAACCCTTGAAACAAATGAGCTTGACAAACTTGAACTGCTTAAAACCGGGAACCGGAAAACCTGCTCCCGAATGATGCTTGATATTGAAATCGGCAGACAGACATATCTCGCGCTCAACGATGTAATTTTTCTCAAGGATATAAACTCGAAGCTGCCCGAGCTGAAAGTCAGCACCGGCGGCACCGTGATTTCAGAAATCCGTGCAGACGGGCTGATACTAAGCACACCTACAGGTTCGACAGCATATGCGCTGTCGGCGGGCGGTCCGATTATCGAACCGCGGCTTGAATGTATTGAACTTACGCCGATGTGCGCCCATTCGCTGTTCGGGAGACCGATGATTTTTTCAGCGGAAAACCCGCTCACAGTACAGTTTGAAGGTAAACCTGAAACCCACACGGTTTTCGCTTCTGTAGATGGTGAGAAAGCAATTGAATTCAGGAGCGGAGACGTTGCAATTATACGCAAATCTGCGCTTCGGCTTGATTTAATCGACCTCGGCGGCAACAGTTTTCATGACGCAGTTAATAAAAAGCTGATGAAACCATTAAAATAAAGGGGAGTAAAATTATGACATTCTTAGCGAAATGCGGAAAATGCAACGAAAGCCTAAAAATCGACCCGACCCAGAAGGAAGCGGTATGCCCGGCTTGTAACGCGCCTTTTGTATTTGAAAGGACAACCTTCAACAGCGAAATGGCAGACGAGGCCATACTTAAAGCCGAGTTGATAAAAAAATACGATGAGAAAATCACGGCTTTAAACAGCGATATAGGTAAGCTGAATTCCGAGAAAGAGGACCTGCAAACGAAAATTAATCGCAGGAGTATTCTCGGCAAATCGTCGAAAGCAGGTTTCCAGGACGAGCTTGCATTAGTCGATGCGAAAATCGAAGCCGCAGAAGCCGAAATACTCGTCGCCGAAACTAAGAAGTTAGATTTGTATAATAATGCGTAAAAAGCGGCTTAATGCGATTCTTTCGGTAATCCGCGAGAACGAAATTGAAAATCAGGAAATGCTGCTCGCGGAGCTTCGTAAGCTTGGCTTTGAAGCTACGCAGGCGACTGTTTCACGTGATATAAAACATCTGCGCCTTGAGAAAATATCCGCAGACGGAGTAAGCCGGTATGTTCGTGAGGATGCCGCGAAAAACCCCATGACTGCCGGCATTTTCAAGCAGGCGGTGACGAGCGCAGACTACGCCCTGAACACCGTCGTGCTGAAGTGTCACGCGGGCTGGGCGGGCGGCGCGTGTTCAGCTTTTGATAAAATGAATTTCCCGCATATAGTCGGGACAATCGCAGGCGACGACACGGTTTTTATCCTCACACGCACGGAAAAAGACGCAGAAGAACTTTTTGAAAAAATATCAGAAATGCTGTAATTTGCAGCAGCGCAATATAAGGGCGGGCATTTCCCGCCCGTAAAGGAATTCAAGGTATGCTGAAAGAACTCTACATTGAAAATTTAGCGGTCATAGAGCAGACATCCGTGACTTTCGGCTCCGGATTAACTGTTTTTACAGGCGAAACCGGCGCGGGCAAAAGTATACTCATCGGTGGAATCAAAGCGATTTTGGGCGGGCGGGTATCGAAGGATTTAGTGAGAAGCGGCGCGGAAAAGGCAGTAATTACCGCGCTTTTTGATGTTCACGGTGAGTCCGGGGAGGAAGAGCTGCTCCTCACGCGGGAAATAAGCAGCACGGGGACCTCGGTCGCAAAAATAAACGGGAAGCCCGTAACAGCCGCCGATTTGAGGAAGGCGGCGGCAGAGCTGATTGACATTCACGGTCAGCATGACAGCCGCACTCTCACGGACAACATTCATCAGCGGGAATTGCTTGACAACTTCGGTAGATTGACAGCAGATTTGGAAGCTTATGCAGTTGTTTTCAAGAGTTTCTCGGAGCTGTCGAGAAGAATTAAAAAACTACAAATCGATGAAAATATAAAAGCAGAGAAAACCGCGCTGTTAAAAGATAAAATAGAGGATGTAAACTCATACAAGTTGACGCTTGGAGAAGAAACCGAGGTGTCACAAAAACTCACTGCCGCCCGTAATTCAAAGGCGATAAAGCAAGGGCTCGGAATCATCCGGGAGTGCCTGTCGACAGACTCGGTACGGGAAGCCCGCGGGATTCTAAAAGAAATCGCAGAATTTTTACCGGACGGCGATGAAATATTGAAGCGTGTTGAAAGCCTTGCAATAGAGTTAGACGATGTTCGCGGAGAAATCGCCGCTCTTGACAGCGACGGCTCCGACTCCGCGCAGACAGCACGGCTTGAGGAGCGCATGAGCGATTTGCTGCGCTTGAAGCGCAAATATAAGCTTGATATTGATGAATTAATCGCGGAACATGAAAGCTGGCGCGATGAACTTGCCGAACTTGAATATTCCGAGGATATGACGGAAAAACTGCTCACAGAGCGGAAAGATACGGGCGACAACCTAAAGAGATTGGCAGGAGAAATTACCGAAAAACGAAAAAAAGCCGCAAGTGAACTCGCGGTAAAAATAACTGAGGAATTAACAGAGCTTGATATGCCTAATGTGCGGCTTTTCTTTGATGTGCGGCAGGAAAAGGTGACTGTCAGCGGCATGGACAGCGTCGAAATAATGATTTCCGTCAACAAAGGCGAGGAACCTAAGCCGCTCGCGAAAATCGCGTCGGGCGGCGAGCTTTCAAGGATTATGCTGGCTATTAAAGCGGTTTTAGCGGAAACCGACAGTGTGCCTACTATGATTTTTGATGAAATCGACACCGGAATCAGCGGGCGCGCCGCGCAGAAAGTCGGCGCGAAACTTGCGGGTATTGCGGAAAAAAGGCAGGTTCTCTGCGTGACGCACTTAGCTTCAATCGCCGCGAAAGCCGATAAACACCTGCTTATTGAAAAATCGGACGACGGTGAACGAACGTTTACACGTGTAAAAAATCTCGAACCCGATGAACGAAAAAAAGAGCTTGCAAGAATCATTTCCGGCGATGAAGAACAACTGACAGTGAACATTGTTGCGGGGAAAATGTAACGAACGCCGTAAACGGCGTTCTGCACTTTTATGACTGCGCCGAAACTGTCGGCAGTGCGTTCAGGTTATTCGTGCCGCTGTCGTCCGGCAGGGACTTAAGATACTCGCTGCCTTTGCGCGAGGAAATCCCCACGCCCTGTATGTCGCCGCCGCGCGCGAGGTCAATAGCCTCCTGTTTGTTTATAATGTTGCCGTTAGAAAGCTGATAGCCGGACACGCGCCCGCGCTCCTTAACAAGCCCTGTAATCCGCTGTGCGCCTGCTTTCGCTTCGGGAATTTCGCGCATTGCGCGCATAGGCAAGCTGCTGTTTACGTTATTATTATGCATATTTATGATTCCTTTCGGTTTTAAATTAGTTATTTGCGGAATACAAAGCAATTATGCTGTAAATTTATGAAGTAAAAAAATGTTAAAATTATAAGGAAATTAAAATTTATCTCGCCTTTATTGAACAACAGGGGTTTTCACCTTGCTTTGGGATTATGTGAGTAACCTGTAGCTCGCGCCTGCCGCGCTTTCAATCACACCGTCAATTTCAAGTTCAAGCAACAGTTCCGAAAGCTCGTCAGCATTAAACCCGCTTTTCTCCGCTAAGAAATCCACGGTCTTTGCGCCGTCTTTTAACAGTTCAGCGATTTTAACCGCAGTTTCCGATAACTCGGAAAAGTCCGGCTCGGGCGGCTTTTCGGGGATTGCGCTGAAGGGCTTGGTTTCGGTATTGCCTTCTTTGGAAGTTGGTTCGGAGGACGGGGCAGCTGCAATTTCATCTGTTCCGTCATAGTCATAATCAGCAATCGGCGTGATTAAATATTGATTCAGCACATCGCTGTAATCAAATATGGGAATCGCGCCGTCTCGCAAATAGCCGACAACACCTTTAAAACGCTGGTGAAAAATATCAGCGGGCGGCAGGCAGAAAAGGTCGCGATTCTGGTTAATTGCGTGAGAGGCGGTGATGTGGCAGCCGCTTTTATCAGCAGCTTCAATTACAATT
>JAITFV010000181.1 GCA_031281115.1 Oscillospiraceae bacterium
ATCCATTTTAGGTATACCGCTTAACATACGCGCATCGTTTTTTGGCTTTACAAGACAGCTTTTATATTGGCTTAACCAATTAACCGTACTTTTAGGCAATCCTAATTCTTCGGCGCTGAGGTCATAAGGATTTTTTGAAATCTCCCATTCTTTGGGTTCTCGCAGTTTCAGAACTTTCCCGTCTTGAATCGCAAGATTGACGCGAGCGAGAAGCATCGCTTTTTCCAATTTCAAATCAGATACTTGACATTGAAGTTCTTTGATAGTTGCCCGTAAATCATCGCGAGACGAATAGAACGATTTTAACATCTGCGAAACTTTCGGTCTCCTTAAGCCTTTTATGGCACTTTTGTGGAGAGATTTTTCCAACGCGCTCTGTTGCGGACATGGTTTTTCTCCTCTGATACCTAAATATTCCATCAGAATTTGACTATTGGCACACCAGCGGCTTCCGTTTCTATAAACGAATTCTGCAAGCTTCGGAACCTCTTCCGGCGCAACATCGGTTTCCGGCAATTCTCCGAATACCATAATGTAAAGGTTTTGCGTGGGGGTATACTTCTTTAATCCAACTCTCAGTTTACTCATGATTGTTCGCTCCTTTCGGAAAATATTTTCCTGCGGAAACAAACACCAGCCGCAGGACAGAATGGCTTAAGCATACAGCAAGCCACTCTATCCTACAGCTGGATAGTAAGCTATTAAAGTTCTACGCTTGAACAGCGTATACAGTGCAGGGAACAGCCCTTACACCCCCCATTATATCACACTTATGTTAAAAAGTCAATGTTTAAGCCATTTTACAACAGCCGTAGGGTAGAACGGCTTACTTTATGCATAAGCGGAGCCGCTCTACTCTACGGCTGTAAAATAGCGTATAAAGTTCAACGGCGAATTTATTATGTACCCCTACAGTTTAATTTTAACAAAGATAAAATAAATGTCAATATTTTAACCGCGCCCTGTCGGGATTATATCATCCGCTCCCCGTATAACCGCATAACGCAATTTCATGTTTTTATTATATTACTCTGCAACGAAACTCATGTGCCTCACGGCAAAGCCGCTCGGGAGTTTCGTTGCTCAAAACGTGCTTGTTTCTCGTCTGCCTGCGGCAGACAACCGAAACAAATGCACAACATTAATCCTAAAAAACGCAAGCGTTTTATTGCGGATTAATATATCAGAAATAATTAAACGCAAGTATTTATGAACAGCATAATTTGCACTTGACAAATCAAACTAAGTCTGATATACTTAGTTTATTAGATTGGGAGGTGCAGATATGCAGCAAGTTAATATTCACGCAGCAAAAACACATCTTTCCTCACTTGTGGAGAAAGCCGCTATGGGGGAATCTTTCATTATCGCAAAATCGGGACGCCCTCTTGTAAAGGTTATCCCTTATACAGCCGATGTCGCCCCTCCGCGTGTCGGATTTTTGAAAGGGCAGATTTCTGTCCCTGCCGATTTTGACAGTATGGGTACTGATGAAATCGCCGATATGTTTGAGGGCAAATAATTATGAAAATTCTTATTGATACGCATTTATTACTTTGGGCTGCCGCGGGCGAGCTGCCTGTGAAAGCTGCGTCATATATTGAGGACAAGACAAACACTTTGCTGTTCAGTCCTGCCAGTATATGGGAGGTCGCAATTAAATCCGGGCTTGGTCGCGAGGACTTTGTGGCTGACCCTATTTCTTTTTACAGCGGGCTTCTCGGCGCGGGTTATCAGGAACTGCCCATATCCGGGCGTCACGCGCTGCTTGTTTCAACCTTGCCGCCGCTTCATAAAGACCCTTTCGACCGGATTTTACTTGCTCAAGCCACGTCTGAGGGAATACCGTTTCTAACATCTGACAAGCTCTTGTCGCAATACTCCGGCTCGGTGATTTATGTCGGATAAAAACCTTCGATTAAATACGGTGATTATTTTTTAGAAAATACCAATCATAATCCCCACATAGTATTGCAATGAACCGTTATCTTCCACGTTGCCGTTTGTGAATTCGCCGACTGTGAGTTCTGCAAAATGCCGCCTCTGCTCCATGTCGCCGAGTTGCTCATAAACAAAAACTAAACCGGAATAAACCATAAATCTGTCTGCGCCTTCCAAAATGCTCATGTCTATAACTTCTGCGGCAACAATGGCTGCATCGTGAAAATTTCCCGTATTGTAGAAAATTTTGAACTTTAAAATAAATAAACTTGCAGTTTCTTGATTATTTTCCGCGCGTTCGAGTTGCTCATTTATATCCTCCATCAGTTCCGGCAAATGCTCCGGCGTTAAGTTACCCTGTGTCAGATTATCAAGACGGTCAATTGCCTCGGCGACTGTTTCCTGTGGTTCTTCCGGCGTATATTTTGGTTTGCTTAACATCGGTAAGAAAAATATCGCAAAAATTAGCAGAACAACAAACATTGAACCACCTGTCCAAATCGCTGCTCGTCCGCCACGCGGCAGTGCGCGGAACTCCGCATCCATTTTCCTGAACCATGCGCCGACTTTACCAAAGAAGCGACCTAAAGCCTCTCGGACCTTACGCCTGAATATTTGCGGTTTGCTTTCAAATATGCTCATGCCTCAATTATATCATAATCATTTTCAAAGCAAAGTTATTGACATATTATCCCGGTTTCGTTACAATAGTATATGTAGATTAACCTCCTACGAAAATAATCAGCCGTAGGGTGGAGTGGTTTCGCTCCCATGCTGACCACTCCATCCTGCGGCTGTTTAATGTAAAACTATTAATCAAGCTTAATCTTTCTTTTTGCTATTGCTTTTTGCAAAGTTATGCTATAATAGCGATACATGACTAATATATTAAACCGTTTAATGCGCTCGTTCGCCATCTCTAACTGCGAAGATAATGGTCTTCTTCGGATTAATTGCGACGGCACTATTCCCGGCGGCGGTATATATGAGATTGTAAATATTATTTTAAGCTCGCTCACGGCGGTCATTGTCATAACGGCAATATTAGTCATAGTCGCAGTTCTTCTGAGATATTCTCAAACCCGCGACAAGAAAAAGATTGCGGCAAGCGCTAAGAAGATTATTATCAGAATTTTAACTGCCCTTGCGGTTTGGCTGATATTTTACGCGCTTATCTATTGGCTTATGCCAAGGAGCGCATAAATGCGAAGCAAATTTTTGAAAGTTATTTTCACTCTTGCGTTAATTTTTGGCAGTTCGGCGTTTACTAATGCGACTATTGCGTCCGTATCGGTTACGGCGGCTTGCGGCGGTCCACAGTTAAATGATACTGCATTTTTTAATCTGCGCCCGTGGTATAGCGGTTTAATGCAAGCTGACGGAAAAACTCTGTGCAGGCCGGTAGCTGTCGCAACTTATGCGAACGGAAATCTTGTCGGCGACTTTGACGCCGATGAAGAAATGCAGATGTCAACTTTTGTCTGGCGAATCGTTTTCAATGTAGCGGATATTTTACTGACATTGATTGGTTATGCGGCGGTGCTGTTTGTGGTGGTTGGCGGTTTCCATTTACTGTTCAGCAACGGCGACCCGGCTAAGGTAACGAGAGGCAAGGTGACAATCGGAAACTCTTTAATAGGCGTGGTCGCAGCGACACTCGCCGGTGGCTTGGTGCGGTTTATTAATGATACTTTGATTGCCGGTGCTCAAACAACTTTAAAGGTTGATTCAAGCGGAGTGACTGTCATTAATCCTCCGGACACAACAAATATATGGGTAAACGCCGCTTCAAATTTCTTGTTTATGGTCGGTATTGCGGCACTGGCAATGGTGGTTTGGGGCGGTGTCCGGCTTTCGTCATCAGCGGGCAACCCACAGTTACAAGCAAAAGCGAAAAACACAATTATCTTTGCGTTGCTTGGCACTATCATCATGGTTTTAGCGGGAGCGATTGTGCGGATTGTGTTTGATGCGGTAGATGACGGGAAAATATAGAGGCTCCTCATTGTCTCAGAAACTGAGCATTTTTGAGAGTGAGAAGCCTCTATAACATGATTATATCATAGACTTAGTTTTAATTGCCTCAAATTCGGGGTAATTTCTAACCGAGTGGTTTTCCATTCAATCTTCTTCACTTTCAATCAATTTAATTTGCCCTTAATCTTTCGCATTTAGCTTGCTTACGGCAGATTTTCCGGTCTTGCTTTCAAGCTGTTCGCGGGCAACCTTTGCTGTTTCCGCGCTTTCCTTGAACCCATACGGCTGACGGGCGATTGATATTTCTGTCGCGGCAACTTCGGCAAGCATATTAAGTACAAGTTCAGTATTGGTCATATTATCACGCAGATTTTCTTTCCTCAAACCCTTGTGTTCTCTATAACCGCAGGTTTCAAGGTTCGCTCAGCCGTCGACAGCTATGCTGTCGCTAACGGCGTGCGGTTCTTATACTCGCGAGTAGTCATACCACTCCAAGTTTTACTCATTAAATCGGTTAAGGAAGCATATTCCTCGCCTTTTTGAACACCGCTGTTATCCCATTCGTCGGTTAATGATTTGCGGACTTCGATTGATTTTATTCTTTGATTAATCCAGTTTTCCGAATATCCGAGACGGCGGTAATTTTGAATGGCGCGGTCGATTGATAGTTCAGGGTCGACAGTTTCGTCAATACGTTCGCTGCCGACTTTAGCAAGAAACAATTTAAACGGCTCCGCTTTTTTACTCGGAATAGATTGAATCAATCTGAGAACTTGCTCCGTATCAGCGACATCGGTGATACGCATTTTACCGTCCGGCGCAACCATTTTCAAACCGTGACAATTTGTCACGGTTTCATTTCCTTCCGCAATTAACCGTTGTTTCAATTTTCTCCAGTATGCCACAGGGTTAACGCTGTCAGTAAGTATTTTAACGACATCAATAATCGAAAACCAATATTTTTCATTTTCCGCGTCCCATTCGGCGCGGACTTGCTTATCTTCAAAAAGTTTAATTTTATTTTTTGGTTCAATCATGATATTCTGCCTCGCTTTCCTCTCTGTGATTATAGCATAAAATTATTTATATTTCAATAAAAATTTTCTAACCGACCGGTTTTCCATACGGTTAAAGCTAATATAACCGATTCCGGTTATATTAAAACCTCGGCGCGACTTCACGGGCATAAGTAAGTATCGCTTGTGGCATTCAATCTGCCAACGTTATTCAACACCACACTACACGCCCAAGGCGCGTTTGCCACGCTATCCGAAGTATAGAAGGTGCAAGGGTTTGCCGCCACACTGCCACTGACGTTCTTGAATTTATTATTAAAGCCGGTATTCGGGTTAGATGTGCGAGTCGGGCTAACGTAGAATTCCACTACCGCCCAGCGAGTATCCGGACGTGTTGCTGTGGCATAAGTTTCTTTGCATTCCACTGCGGAGCCATTACATAGTTGCTGCTTTGCCGGCTCTGGAAAGCCGCTGTGCGCTGCAGATTATATCTGAAGAAAATAGTATCCTGCGGTTTGGCGTGATTAGCAGCCGCCGTTTGGGGCGTATTATTCGGCACAACCCACGGGGTATGACCTTGCAGGGCTGTGAAGCATTGAAGAAGTCAGCGAAATACTTAAAATGCGTTTCGTAGTGCCTAATCGAATCGGGTGAAAGGTTTTTCGCTTTCTTCATGCGAATCAACTTATTAAATCCCTCTTGTACCGAAATATCGTCATTTCTTTGCATTTTGATTTTTTCCATAACAAAATCCCCCTTGAAAAATTTTATTCGGAAAGGTTAAAGAAAAGACCGAATTTCAACCGATTTCAGACTGGACGGTTACTCTTAACGGCTATATAAAACCATACAGTCTGTTTACAATGTCCGAGTTAGTTCGATTAGTTTCGGCACGAAACTATAAAAACGGACAAGCCCCGATAAATACAGGGCTTGTCCGTTTTGCTTCTTTAATTATCTGCTTTGTTTCTGCACCTTCAGGGACTCGAACCCCGGACCTACCGGTTATGAGCCGGGAGCTCTAACCAACTGAGCTAAAGGTGCCTGCGCAACTTGCTTAGGGATTGCCAAGAAATAAAGTTGACAAATCTGACGCAGGGTTTTTGTTGTCAGACAAGGCAAAATTTTTCGTAATGCTTTATGCCTTGCGGAAAATTTTAACGCAGTATGGCAACAAAAATACAAGTTAGATGTCAAGTTTATTTTTTGGCAATTCCTTATGCAATCTGCTGCATTATGAACAAACAATATTATAGCACAATAATAGTTGCTTGTCAACTATTATTTTTTCCGCCATTGACAAGTTACGATTCCGGTTGTATAATAGTAGGAAAGGCTGTGCTTGCTGCTTGCGTTCGGGCGCGATAGTTTATATCAAAAGAGTTTAAAAGCGAAGTTTATTGAATTTGAACCATAACGGCTTATATATCGTAAATTTAGCGCAGATGATTTTCATGTAGTTTTTGAGGGTATAGGCGTGAAGCGCACTTTGCAAAAGAAAAATTATGTAACGATGAGTGGTGCAACAGATTTCAATATGCTGTTTTGCGCGAAGAACGGGAGAGCTTTTAACGCACGTTATAATCAAGTATATCACCGGAGTTCTATATGAAAAACATTAATTTATCCATGCTTTCAGATTTTTACGAATTTACAATGGCAGGTGGCTACCTGAAAAGCGGAATATATAAGAAAAAAGCGTACTTTGACGTGTTTTTCCGCGCTGTTCCCGATAACGGCGGTTTCGCAATCGCCGCAGGGCTTGAGCAGGTTGTGTGCTATATCGAACAGTTGAAATTCACCGATGAAAGCATTTCTTATCTACGCTCGAAAAGGCTTTTTGATGAGGATTTTTTAACGTACTTGAAGAATTTCCGCTTCACAGGCGATATTTACGCCGTTCCCGAAGGAACTCCGGTGTTCGCGAACACGCCGCTCATGACTGTTTGCGCACCTGCAATTGAAGCACAGTTAATCGAAACCTATGTGCTTTTGGTCTTAAACCATCAGTCGTTGATTGCAACTAAAGCCAATCGCATTGTCAGGGCGGCGGGGAACAGAACCGTATTAGAATTCGGCTCGCGCAGAGCGCAGGGTGCGGATGGCGCGGTAATCGGCGCGCGCGCGGCATATATCGGAGGTTGCGCGGGCACAAGCTGTACGCTCACCGATGAACTTTACGGTGTGCCTGTGAGCGGGACAATGGCGCACTCGTGGGTGCAGATGTTCGATACTGAATACGAGGCATTCAAAACTTTTTGCGAACTGTACCCAAACAACGCAGTGCTTCTCGTTGATACTTATAATACTTTGAAAAATGGCGTACCGAACGCAATCCGTGCATTCAAAGAGGTTCTAATCCCGCGTGGAATCAGCGAATTCGCGATTCGGCTCGACTCCGGCGATATATCATACCTATCTAAAAAAGCGCGTAAAATGCTTGACGAAGCGGGCTTGCATAATTGTAAAATCGTTGCGTCAAACTCGCTTGATGAATATTTAATCCGCGATTTAATTATGCAGGGTGCGGCGGTTGATGTTTTCGGCGTGGGTGAGCGGTTAATCACTGCGAAGAGCGACCCTGTTTTCGGCGGCGTTTATAAACTTGTCGCAGTCGAAAATGAAGCGGGTGAAATCATTCCTAAAATCAAGGTAAGCGAGAATGTCGCAAAAATTCCGGTGCCGCAT
>JAITFV010000065.1 GCA_031281115.1 Oscillospiraceae bacterium
TGCGCTGTTGCGACAGCGCCCGCTGCGCTCACGCAGCGGAAACCCGTTTAAATTGAAAACTGTGGAACAGTTTTCAATTTAAACGATTATATATTATAGTTAGTTAAATTTAGATTGGGATGAATCCAATCTAAATTTTCGCTCGCTACGCGGCGAGTTGCGGTGAAACCGCAACCATAGTCGTTTTAAACGACTATACTGCACTATAAAATTTATCGAGTTTTTCTGCCAATGATTTAGGGTTATTTACATTAACTTCATGTCCTGCTTTTTCTATAAATTGAATATCCGCTTGCAGTATATTCGCAGCTAAGTTTTTCGCTGCTTTTTTGTTCGCGTTGTCCTTATCACCACACATAACTAAAACAGGACAGGTAATATTTGATAACTTTCCGCTAAAATCTAAGTCAGACATGGAATTTGTCAATTGAATAAAATCATTCTTTTTGAAACCCGTATTTTTGAATATAGATTCAGGCATAAATCTAAAAATGATATTTTGAAATCTAAGGAGAGTTTTAGGCATTTTGTATTGCGTACCTATAAGCACTAATGAATGTACTTTTGCGGGATAATCTATCGTATAATTTAACGCAAGTACACCGCCCAATGAAAGACCGCATAAATTTAACGGTTCTGATGTTCTGTTACAGTATTCCGAAAAAGAGTGATATAAATTCATATAAGTCATTTCTTTATTGTCAAGAAATTCAGATAAATTTGAACACACAACACTGATGGGGCTTGTAATGCGGGAAATCGTGTTTTCCCAACTCAACGAGTCCTGCCCCAGACCGTGAATGAAAACGTATTGCATTATTATCGCACCTCTCCGTTAATTAAACAACGGCGAAATCGGTTTATCGGTATAGATTCTTTCAACAGCTTGTGCAAACACTCCCGAAACCTTCAAAAACTGCATCTTCGCCGTCTTTTTGTCGCTCGGAACGTTAATGGTATCGAGCAAAACAACTTCTTTCAAATATGAATTCTCGATTCTTTCAACCGCGCTTCCCGAGAGTACACCGTGCGTTGCAGCGGCGTAAACTTCCTTCGCGCCGCCTTGCTCAATCACGGCAGCGGCGGCGTTGCAGAGCGTTCCGGCGGTATCAATCATATCATCAACAATAACAACAGTCTTGCCTTTTACATCACCAATTATATTCATAACTTCGCTCACGTTGGCTTTTTGTCTGCGCTTGTCAATCAGCGCAAGCCCAACACCTACGCGATGCGAGAAATTCCGCGCTCTCGCCACCGAACCGAGGTCGGGAGAAACGGCGACAATGTCGTCAAGATTATCCTTGAATCTGTTCTTGAAATAAGGTGCAAGGATTGACATTCCCTGCAAATCATCAACAGGAATCCCGAAAAATCCTTGAATCTGAGGTGAATGCAAGTCCATCGTGAGGATTCTGTCTGCGCCCGCTACGGTAATTAAATCCGCAACAAGTTTTGCGGTAATCGGGTCGCGGGCTTTTGCTTTTCTGTCCTGCCTTGAATAGCCGAAATACGGCACAACAGCGGTGATTCTGCCCGCGCTTGCCCGCTTGAAAGCGTCAATCATAATCAGCAGTTCCATGATGTGGCGGTTGACAGGCTGCGAAGTGGACTGCACCGCGAAAACATCGAAGCCGCGCACACTTTCGTTTATGTTTACGGCGATTTCACCGTCACTGAACGTTGTGACTTCCGAGTCTCCGAGCGGTAATCCAAGGATTTCTGCCATTTCTTTCGCAAGCTGCGGGTTGGAGTTCGCGGTGAAAATCTTCATGTCCCTGCCTTGAAACTTCATGATTTTTTACCTTTCTTATGCTTTTTTACGAGTAAGATAATGTATGTTATTTGGAATATTAATGCCGGAATCCAAAAAATCAAATAAAGTGCAGAGTAGCGTTCAAGCGTCCACCTTACGGCATCCATACCGACAATCGGCGAAAGCTGAATCCATTCGTCGCCTTCCATACCCCAGCGATTTATTCCATGCACGTAACTCTTTATAAGTGGCATGAATAACATTAAATACGGCACGAACGAAAAAACAAAAATTATTCTTCCTGTTTTTCGCCGTCGTTCTACTTTTTTATGTTCATAAAAATTAGGCGCAGAGCGGATTTTATTAACAAAAATAACGCTTAAATATACGATTTGATAAATCAAACATATAGGTAAAATCGGGATAATAGTAAATGCTAAACCATACCAAAACATAACCTCAAATATAGCTTCCATACCGTATAATGTCCATCCGCCTCCTCCGCTCGGTAAAAGCGGCGTGGAATAATAACCGAACACAGCACTGTAACAGGCATACACGAGCAAAAGCACAAATGGAACAAACGAAATTATAAATAGTTTTCTATAAATCTTTTTTTTCATATCAGCCTGCTACTTCTTCCTATCCAACCTCAGCTTATTTTTATACCAGTCCTCTTTCACATTAAGCTGACCGCGTTCAATCGCGAGTGCGCCCGGCGGCACGTTTTTCGCAATTGTCGAGCCTGCGGCTGTAGTGGCGTTTTCGCCGACTTCAACAGGTGCAATTAAGTTAGTGTTACAACCGATAAAAGCGTTATCGCCAATGATAGTCTTGTGTTTTTCCAAGCCGTCATAGTTCGCCGTAACCGTACCGCAGCCGAAGTTCACGTTCTTTCCGACCTCACTGTCTCCGATGTACGTAAGGTGGGCGAGCGATGTCCCCTCGCCTATTTCCGAATTTTTAACTTCCACGAAATCGCCGATTTTCACGTTCTTATGCAAAGTAGTGCCGGGGCGGATATGCACGTAGGGACCTGCTTTTACGTTGTCGCCGATTTTAGATTTAAATGCCTGAACGCAGTTAAAATTAACGTTATCGCCGATTTCGCACTCGTTGATTTGCGTGTTCGGACCGATTATACAGCCGCTACCAATCGTAGTTTTCCCGCGGATAATAGTATTCGGCATGAGCAACGTGTCACGCCCGATTGTCACATCTTTGCCGATTATTACATTATGCCCGATAATATCCACGCCCTCGCTGTAGTGGCGGCTGTTGATTACGTCGGTCATCATGTCGTTGAGCGCACGGAGCTGCCTGCGGTCGTTGGCGCCGAGCACGATTATGCTG
>JAITFV010000080.1 GCA_031281115.1 Oscillospiraceae bacterium
TTGTTAATTTGCTCTTCTATGCTCTTAAAGCCGAAGGGGTCCAAGTACCGCAGAGATAAGTCTTCCATTTCCTCTTTAAGTTCGTTCATGCCGAGACGGTGCGCAATGGGCGTGTAAAAACTCATGGTTTCGAGAGCTGTGTGGCGTTGTTTTTCGGGGGGTCTGTGATTTAATGTTCGCAGATTATGAAGCCTGTCGGCAAGTTTTATAAGTATAACACGCACATCCTTCGCCATGCCGAGCAGAATTTTGCGGATATTTTCGGCGTGTTCCTCCTCTTTAGTGGCGTTGATGGAAACCCGCCCGATTTTCGTTACGCCGTCAACCATCAGGGCGACATCTACGCCGAATTTCTTGCGGATTACATCGAGTTCGACTCCCGAATCTTCCACGACATCGTGCAGAAGCGCGGCGATAATCGTGTCGGTGTCCATATAAAAGTCTAAAAGCAGGCAGGCGACGGCGAGCGGGTGCGAAATATACGGCTCGCCCGAACTGCGCAGCTGCCCTTCATGCGAGCTGTTCGCAAGGTCATAGGCATCCATGATTTTATCCAAATCATAGCCGCCTTTTGCTTCCGATAGTTTCGACATTAAAATTTTGATGGTGTAGTTCATAATTTCACCTCGTTAAAGACCGAACCTTTGCAAGCATAACCGAACTTTCCAAATCTGCCTTTTGGGCAGACGGCGCTGTTAATAAATTAATTTTGCTGCTTATCAGATTATATTCGAGCAATCCGAATTCTTTCAAAATATCAATAATAATCCTGAACTTGCAATAATTTATGCCTTTCGCGGCGGCTTCTGTGTATATGCGCTCGGCGTCTGTAATTCCAAGCCGCAGAATATCATAAATAATTTTTACGTCTTCTTTTTCGGGGATTACGCGGGCTTCAAGCCCGACATCAATACTTTCGCCGCGCACTAAGCGCTCATATGTACGCAGAGCCGCGAAGTATCTGTCCTGATTAAAGCCTGACGGACGTATATCTTTCAATTGTGCTGAAATACTTCTGGTTCCGTTATATTCGTTTATGTCGAGAGTGACTAAAATGTCAACCGACTGATTGTTCTCATAATTAAAATCGTCATAGGTGCAGTTAAAATTAAGTATTTTTTGCACAATATTTCCGATTTTAACGTTAAACGAGAGAAACTTGCCGTCTTTTAAAGGCTTTTTCGAGAGGATTGCACAATTCTGCATTAAAAACAGCGGCATGGGATTCGATTCACCGAAAGGTGCGAGTGATTTCAAGCTTTCGATATTTTCGAGGCTTAAATCCTCCGGCACTATAATTTTATCTATGTTTAAAACATCAAACGGCATTTCGGGGAAATGCTCTGCGCTGTAAGCTTTGATTTTTGCGGCGACTGAACTTAAATTTTCGCTTTTTGCGGTGAGTCCTGCCGCTTTCACGTGTCCACCGAATTTTTCGAGATGAACAGAGCAATGTTCTAAAAGCGGCACAAGCGGGAAGCCATCAACACTCCGTGCGCTGCCGCGGATAAATTCACCATCGTTGTTAATAACAATGTTGGGCTTACCCCATCTTGTCAGCAAGCGCGAACTGATAATCCCGATAATCCCGTCATGCCAGTTTTCGCCGTTTATAATCAGGACCCGCTCTGACAAAAGCGCAGGGTTCCCTGTTATTATAGCATCAACCTGACTTAGAATCTGTCCCTCGGCTTCACGGCGGCTGTTGTTTAACACGGTAAGCTCTGCGCTGCGCACTTCCGCTAATTCCTCGGTTTCCGAAAGCAGAAGCTCGGCGGCTTTCTTAGCGTGTGCGAAGCGCCCCGCAACGTTAATCCGCGGGCAGACGGTGAAAGAAAGCGCACCGGCTGTTAATTTCCCGTCGTCTTCCTCAAGAGAAAAACCGCTGTGTTTCAAAAGCTTATATAAACCGATGTTCTCGGTATAAGGCATGATTTCAAGCCCGCGCTTAACGATTATGCGGTTCTCGCCCAACATAGGCACTACGTCGCCTATTGTGCCGAGAGCGGCTAAGTCTGCGAACTGCTCTAAAACGCCCTCGATGTCATCTTCTATCGCCATGATGAGCTTCAGCACCACGCCGCAGCCTGCAAGTTCTTTGAAAGGCGAGGTGTCGTCCGGACGTTTCGGGTTCACTACTGCGTCAGCTTCCGGCATTGTTCCGCAGGAGGGAGCCGTATGGTGGTCGGTGATTATGAGTTTTATGCCTTTTTCTTTTATGTAGGCGGCTTCGGGCGCGCAGCTGATACCGTTGTCAACGGTTATGATTAATTTTGCACCTTTTTCCTTTATACTGTCAATTGCTTCAAAGTTAAGCCCGTAACCCTCATCACGGCTCGGAATATACCAGTCAACCTCACCGCCTTGCGCCGCGAGATACTGGCAGAGGATTACTGTGCCGGTTATGCCGTCGCAGTCGTAGTCACCGAAAACGACGATTTTCTCGCCGTTGCAGAGTGCGGATTTTATAATTTCGACAGCTTTATCCATGTCTTTAATCAAGAGCGGGTCGGAGATTCTGTCGTCTTCTATGTCAATGCCGCGAGCGGCGAGAACCGCCGAAGCAAGGGAGTTATCGGCGGAATTTGCGTTCTGCTGCCGCAGGTTCCAGCGTTTCATGCCTTTCATACAGGAATCCTTTCCATAGTGAAATAGATAAAGTTATTATACCATATGTTGAGAGAAAAGTAAAGTAAAATATTGCTTGAATAAACGCTCTTAAAATGTTATAATTTAACTATAGCAATTCCACATTTCATATGGAATTGCTATATCGGGAGGTACAAATCCTCCTCAAGAGGAAGGAATAGTCATAAAAGTGAAAATTGTTATAATTAATGCAAGCCCGCGCAAAACGGGCGCAACCGCAAAAACACTTAATGAGTTTGCTGAAAATCTATCCGCGAGGAATGGCACTGAAGTAAAGAGTATAAATTTATCCGATTATAAACTTAATTTCTGCTTAGGCTGCTGCGGGTGCTATAAAACCGGAGTCTGCCATATTGACGATGACGCGGAAATGATTTCCGCGCTGATTGACAGTGCTGACGGCGTTATAATCGGGACACCTACATATGCAAGCAATGTTTCGGGGCAATTGAAAGTGCTGATAGACAGAGGGCATTTTGTAATCGAACAGATGTTGAAAAATAAATATACAATAGGCGTTGTGACTTACGAAAACGCAGAAGGCGGCGCTGCGCTGAAAGTTCTGAAAAAATTATTAATTTTTTCGGGAGCGAAAAGATTCGACAAACTAATCGTGAAGCTGCCTTTTAATTCAAACCCTGCCGTAAGCGGGAAAATCAAGCGCAAAAGCGATAAACTTTATAATTCGATTTTGAAAAAGAAGTCTGCCGGCTTTATAAATTCTATAATTCATTTCTTTGTTTTTAATTTTGGAATCAAGCCTTTTGTCTTGAGAAAAGGCGATAAGTATGATGGCGTAAAAAAACACTGGGAGAGAAGAAATATATGGTAATATTTTACTTTTCAGGCACGGGAAATTCAAAACACATAGCGGAATTATTTGCGCAGAAAATGAACTGCGCTTGTCATTCGATTGAGGAAGATACAGACTTTGAAGCACTGATTAAATCTGCAGAAACGATTGCGTTCTGCTATCCGATATATTTTTCGCGGGTGCCGCGGATTATGCGCGAGTTTGTGAGCGTAAATACAGAACTGCTGAAAGGCAAAAAGCTGATTATTTTCTGTACGCAGCTGATACTTTCGGGGGACGGCGCGAGGGCTTTCGCTGCTTTGTTTCCGAAAAATTATATGCAGGTTATTTACGCTGAACACTTTTTTATGCCTAACAACGTGACGAATTTTTCTATACTGCCGGACTCTTTAATCAGTGATAAGAGAATCAAAAAAATAGCTTTAAAAGCCGGAGAAAAAATGCAAAAAGTCTGCGGGGATATCAAACGCGGGAAGGTGCATAAACGCGGATTTAACGTGGGTTCACGGGCGCTCGGTTTGTTTCAGGCATGGCTTGTCAAGCCGTCTGAAAAAAAGGCGAACAACTCGGTAAAGATTACACAAAACTGCACTAATTGTGAACTTTGCGTTTTAATTTGCCCTATGAAAAATCTCGTGCTTGAAAACGAAAAAATAACACACAGGCATAATTGCACCGTGTGTTACCGCTGTGTGAACAAATGCCCGCAAAAGGCGATTACAGTCGCATTTCACGGGAAAGTGAAAAAACAATACAAAGGGCTATGATTTTACTGTTATAGCCAGTTAAGTTAAAAACGCTTTAGCGTTTTTAACCCGCGGCGTATACGCCGCGAACCGCCAAAGGCGGCTTGACTTGACTGCATAGCTGATTGTCCGTGCTGATGGCACGGCGACAAGCGTCGCTTGCCGAGAAAACACTTTAGTGTTTTCAATTTAATCAGCTATATATTTTTATCCGCAGCTTCTATAACTTTTTCAAACTCGCCGCAAAGCAGAGCTTCCGCAATCTCGTCTAATAAATTATTCGTTTCATCCGGCCACGATTTCGCTTTCAGTTCATCCAGCGCTGCTTTCGCTTCTCTCTTCTTGAAGCACGCACACGCCGCCGCGATTTCCGTCAATTTTTCCCGCAAGAACTCGGGGCAGCCGCAGGAAGCTTTATCCGAGCCGTTCCTGTTTTTATTTAAGAGGGTTAATTTTTCGAGCAGAGCGAGAAGCGCATCCGCGAACAGCGGGGCTTCTTTACGGATTGTATTTGTTTCGCAGTTTACACCTGCTTTTTCCAGCTTGAGCGCAGTGTTTGAAAGCATTGTTTCATTTATATTTGCAAGCGCGCTTTTTAAGCCGTGAGCAGTAGTTGCAAGCAATTCAAAATTAATCTTCTCTTCACCGAGTAAATTCTCCAGCACGGCAAGCGCGCTTTTTATGTCGAGAGCAACTGCCGCCGCGAGTTCCCCGTCAACAGGCTTTTTCCGTCCCTGTTTTGCTTTGCGGCGCGCCGCTTCAAGCACTACGGGCGGCTGCTTATCGCGGATAAAACGGTTAAGTATGATGTTAAGCTCGCGCAGGTCAACCGGCTTGGAAATATAGCCGTCGAAACCCTTGCTTAAAAACATCTCTGACGAGCCGGAAATCGCGTTTGCAGTCAATGCGACTATAGGCTGCTTGTATCCTGTGCCGCGTATAATTTCAGCCGCTTCCACACCGTTCATCTCAGGCATCATGTGGTCCATGAAAATTATGTCGTATTGCTTGCCGTTCTTGATTTTCTTCACAGCTTCAAAGCCGCTCGAGGCTGTTTCTATTCTAAGTCCGTAAGGCATCATCATGCCTTTTGCCACGTAAAGGTTCGAATCAATGTCGTCAACGACCAAAACACTGCCGTAAGGCATATATTCGTGTACGATTTGTGCGCGTTTAAGTTTCAGCGTGTCTCTGAAGCGGCTGGAAAGCAGGCTGCTGACAATTTCCGCCCCGCATACGGCGGTGCCTATGCGCCTTTGAGGCAGGCGAACGGTAAATACCGAACCTTTCCCGGGTTCGCTTTCAACGATAACATCGCCGCCCATCGCATAAACAAGACGTTTTGTTATGTTCATGCCCAGCCCTGTCCCTACCGTACTACGATTTACGTCCTTGGCGAAGCGGGCGTATTCCTCGAAAAGCTTGCTGATTTGCTCCTCTGTCATACCCTGACCGGTATCGCTCACGCACAAGACAAGAGTGATGTCATCGTCCGATTCGGAAACTGCGGGTTCCGACCAAACGGACAGCTCTACCCCGCCTTTTTCTGTGTATTTGAAGGCGTTGGAAAGTATATTGTTGAGAATTTGTTTAATACGCAGCTCATCGCCGTATAAATCAAGCGGAGTGTTTTCGTCTAACTTCAGCGTAAATTCAATCGTCTTGCTTTCGTGGCACAGCAGATTAAGCTGCATTGTATCATTTATGATACTGGGAGTACTGTAATGGGTCGGTATTATTTCAAGTTTACCCGCTTCAATTTTAGAAAGGTCTAAGATATCGTTAATTATGCTGAGCAAGAGATTCCCCGAGTTATATATTATACTGAACGCTTCCTCCGTGTCGGGATGGTTTGCTTCTTTTTGCAGCTGGAACTCGGCGGTACCGAGGATTGCGTTCATCGGGGTACGGATTTCATGGCTGATGTGCGAGAGGAACTTGCTCTTGGCTTTATTTGCGGCTTCGGCTTTTGCCCGCTGTTTTTCCGCCTCGTGAATAAGGTTTCTCATTTCTGTCATGTCGAAAATTGCGCCCACGGCATGAATAGGATTTCCCTCTTCATCGCGGATTGTTTCGCCGGTCGCATGGATATAACCGAGGTCGCCGTTCTTTTTAATTACACGGTAGTTAATGTTAAAGGGTGTTTTTCCGGTTTTATCCAAGATATGAGCGGAAAGAGCGTCAGGAACTATGTTTAAGTCTTCCGGATGCAGACTTTCGATAATACTGCCGTTTAAATTCGGGAAATCATTGACGTCGTTATATCCGAGCATGCGCCGGAATTCATTCGACCAAATAATTTCATTTTCGGGATTTGTCGGGTCTTCCGGTACCACCTTCATATCCCACAAGCCTATATCTCCGGTTTTTATTGCAAGATTCAGCTTCGCTAACTGCAACTCTTTTTCTTCGGCGGCGGCTTCAATCTCCTGCATCATTTGTTTATGCTCACGTAAATCGCGGCTGTATCCCGCAACGAACTTTTCACCTTTGAAATCAATGCAGACATAGGTATCTTCATGCGGCAGCGGTTCTCCTTCCGGCGTAAAACACAAAAACTCGACTTTTTGGCAGCCTGTTTCAAAGGTTCTTTTAACAGCTTCTCTTAAATAGAAATCAGAGCGGGTTCCGCAGGGCTGAAACTCAGGCATTAGCTCAAAGTATCTTTTTACATATTCATCTTTTGTCAGGTTAAACATTTTTGCCGCTGCCTCATTGCAGTCGGTCATGTTTAGGCTTCTGTCCCAGAAGTGCGCGGCGAACGGCGTTGAATCAAACAGTATCCGTACACGTTCATCCATTTTATACGCCTGCTCCATCTCTACGAGCTGAGCATTAACGAGTATATTCTTTGTGTGTTCAACTTTAACATCTTTCTTTGATTTAACTATGCAGTTTTCCGGAATATTTACGTTCAGCGCGATTTTTCGAGCCATGTCATGGCAGGTTTTCGAGCCGCAGGCGTAGCAGTCAATGTGCTGCTGCTCATAATCGTTCTTGTCTAAGAGCTGATAAGCATTTTCTATATCCTCGTTTGTTATTTTCGGGAAAGGTGTATAAACAGGCTTGTACTCCCGTAAAAAATGTGAGAGGTCAAGGAGCTCGTCAAACATTTTGCGAGCCGAATTATAATGTTCTTTTTTGCGTTCTTCAATTACGTTATGTGCGCTTTTATTCATCGTTTTATCTATTTCAAAAATACACTTGTCACGCAAAGAGGCGCTGCCGATATTGCAGCCGTCGGTACAGCCTAATACATCATATACGTCGGGCAGAAAATCCTCTAAAGATTCTGCATATTTATTCAGCTTGTCATAGACACCGATACCTTCCGCGTTCGCTATGTGCAGTTTTTTGCTCATAAAATATTCCAAATTTTCTTTAAAGCCGCCCGGCATGGGGAACAGCGAACCTAAGCCGCTTTCAGCGTGGTCGAAAGCGGTTTCCTCATCAGGGAGTTGAATCCCGTTCTTTTCCAAGTGTTCAAGCAGCTTCGCAAACGTGATGCTGTAATCGGCGAGCCCGGTGCTTTCAAACTCAGTTTTCTTCGCCATACACGGCGAAAGAGCGGCAATCCTGTCGTTAATGCCGCGATACTCCTTCATATAAACAGAAGTGCATGCCATCGGGCTTTGAACAGGGGATAATCTTTTCAACAGGTCATGGCGGTAAATCTCGCAGTATGTAACGATTGGCGGGCAGGGCTGGGTTATAATCGGGGCAGTGTTCTCCTCCAAGTATTTAATATGCGCCCAAATGCAAATATCGGCTCCGAGTGAAACATCGTAGATTTTGTTCACGCCGAGCCGTTTTAAACAAGTAAATAATCTTTTGTATTCCGGGATATTCGTTTTGATTGCGGGTGCGGCGATTACCGAAACAGGGACTCCGCTCGCCAGGTCATCAAAAAAGCGCTCGGTATCATCCCGGAAGCACCTCGCATCATGTTTGCAGGCGGAAACACAAAAACCGCAGACTATGCATTTCTCATGGTTAATTTTAACCTTGATATTGCCGGCTTCATCAAGATACGTGATATTCGCCATTTCCATCGGACATTCGCGTATACACCGATTACAGCCGGTACATAAATCAAGCCGTTCCCTAACAACTTCAATCATCATCTTTACCTTTACGAATATGTGCTTTTATGCGGCTGAGAAGAGACGGCGCGGAAAAAGGCTTGTAAACAATATCAACTGCGCCGAGCGCGAACCCCTGTGCTTCTATTGAGGTATTTCTGTTCCCTGTCAGGAAGATTACCGGAATATCCGCGAATTTAGCGTCGGCTTTCAAGCGCTCCAAAGCTTCAAAGCCGTTAATCTCCGGCATCATTATGTCAAGCAGAATTAAATCAGGTATAACGTCATTCAGCATCTTGAACATGATGTCTGCAGACAAAATTGTAATCACCTCATAATGCCCGGATAATGCCTGCTCCGCCATTACAAGGTTTGCTCTGTTGTCATCTACCGCGAAAATCGTTTTCATCTTTACTCTCCTTACTGTGTCATCAAACTCAAAAGTCTTCTCACTCGAGGTTAGGAATTGCCAAGAAATAAACTTGACATCTGATACTGTTATAGCCAGTTAAGTTAAAAACGCCAAAGCGTTTTTAACCCGCGGCGTATACGCCGCGAACCGCCAAAGGCGGCTTGACTTGACTGCATAGCTGATTGTTCGTGCTGATGGCACGGCGGCAAGCGCCGCTTGCCGAGAAAACACTTTAGTGTTTTCAATTTAATCAGCTATATCCATTCAAGAAATGGACAACAGTATTAGCATTAAGCAGGAAACCCCTTATTAATTATAGTGGTTTTTGTACCGTTTGTCAAGAAAAATTTTAATCCCGCCCCAAGAAAATGGGACAAATACGGAACCTTCGCGTTTTTAGGTTTCGGAAATGATATAATGTCAGTGTCTATGCTATGTTTCTGTAGTAAAAGCGGAGGTGGGGGTTATGCGGAAATGTCCATGAAAAAAATTATCGTAGTAGATGATACTCCTTTTAACTTAAATATGTGCAAGAGTGCGCTGAAAGATTTATACGATGTATATCTTGTGCGTTCTGCGGAAAGTATGTTTGATGTATTAGAAAAAATCATTCCGGATTTAATACTGCTGGACGTGGATATGCCCGGCATACATGGGTATGACGCCATGAAGATGCTGCAGAGCAATGAATCTTTTAAAAGGATTCCCGTTATATTTCTTTCCGCTATGGATGACGAGCAGAACGAAATGAAAGGCTTAGATTTGGGCGCTGTTGATTATATCCATAAACCTTTTGTCAGAGCGCTGCTTGTAAAACGCATTGAAATACATATAAGACTAATTGAAGAAAAAAAAGAACTGTCGGCATATAAAAAATCTGTCGAGCACCTGCTGACATCAAAAGCGGGTGAATGGCGCGTATCGCTGAACGCGATTGACGAAATGATAGAGTCGTCAATGCTGTCAGATAATCTTAGTGAAATAAAACATTGTCTAAGCAGGGCAAAAACTGAATCAGCGCTTGTTATTCAAGCCATTGATAATTATTTAAATACGCAGACTTAAGAGTTAGGAGGTAGTTAAAATCGACGTTATACTGATATTGGGAATTATTTTGGTTATCAGCGCCTGGTCATGCAAAACAACAAGCAAAGTCGGATTACCTACATTAGTCGGTTTTATATTAATCGGTTTACTGATTGGAAACTGGTTTGAGTTTACAGACCTTGCCGCTATAGACCAGTTTACTAACTTTGCTTTGCTTCTGATTGTTTTCACGGGCGGATTCCAGACTAATTTTTCCAAAGCGAAGCCTGTACTGGCGATGTCGTCGGTAATATCAATTGCAGGGACTCTTTTAACAGCGTTTTTCGCGGGTGCGTTTGCGTATTTCATGCTGAACATCGGATTTACTCAATCTTTACTGCTCGGTGTTATTATTTCGTCAACAGACGTAACCTCGGTTTTATCGGTATTACATTTGAAGCAGGTAAACTTAAAAAATAATTTAGACTCCGTTTTAACGTTAGAGAGCGGCTCGAACGAGCCGTTTGCCCACGTTCTTACATATGTTTCCATAGCGTATGCGGTCGGTTCTTATAATCTTCCACTGCTGTTTATACAAGAGATTGTTTTCGGGGTGGCTGCAGGGATTATTTTCGCGAAAGTAGGACAGTTCCTTATAAACCGTCTTAATTTGCAGATAGACGGTATTTATGGGGTATTGCTTTGCGGTATTGCTTTTCTTACTTACGGAGTGGCGGCACAGTTTGGCGGAAGCGGATTTTTAGCGGTATACATAGGCGGGGTTATACTCGGAAACGGGAAGCTCGTGCATAAAGGCTCGCTCTCAAGGCTGTACAGTGCGTTCTCCATGCTTATGCAAATCACGCTCTTCATTATGCTGGGAATCCTTTGCGTACCCTCCTCTGTTATGGCAGTTATGGGAAGCGGGCTGTTGTTTTCTTTAGTCCTTATATTCATTATAAGACCCGCTGTTATATTCATGCTGATGAAGCCTTTCCGCCGCCCGTTAAATGAAATCGCGCTTGTATCGTGGGCAGGGTTCCGCGGTGCTCCCTGCATTGTATTCGCCACGCATTTATTGACCGTAGAACTGCCGTACGGCGAATATATTTTCAGTATTGTTTTTTTCGTCTGCATGATGTCGGTAATCCTGCAAAGCTCGTTTATAGTCCCGTTAGCAAAAAAACTCAAACTGCTTGATGATTAAAAATGCAAGTTCTGTCGGATATATTGATATGCGTCTAATTTATATTAGGCGAAGCAGGGACGAACTGCATTCGTCCGAGGCGTAGAAAATCTGTATTTTGCGAGGTGGGCGTATGCAAAAAGAATTGCCTGTAAGAAAAAATATAAGATTGCAAGGATACGATTATTCAAGCGCGGGATATTATTTTGTGACGATATGTGCTAAAAACGGTCACGAAATGCTGGGTTCGATTGATGTAGGGACGAACTGTGTTCGTCCGTGTTTCTCCGAATACGGGTATATCGTAGACAAAGAAATAGCAGTTTTATCAAACACTTATGATACAGTCCATGTTGATAAGTATGTTATTATGCCGAACCATATTCACATGATTATTGTAATCGAAGCGGATAACGACGGACGAACACAGTTCGTCCCTACGATTTCACGTATCATAAAACAATTTAAGGGTTCTATTACGAAACAAATTGGGTTTTCATTATGGCAACCGAGATTTTATGATGAAATAATCAGAAATGAAGAAGCCTATCGTAACATATGGCATTACATAGACGAAAATCCATTGAAATGGGTTGAAGATAGATATAATTTGAAGGAGACACTTCGATGAATATAATGGCATTACCTTTAATGCGCCTAATTTATATTAGGCGAAGTTGCGTAGGGACGAACTGCGTTCGTCCGAGGCGTAGAAAATCTGTATTAGTGGAGGCGAACTGATAATGTCAAAAATTGTACCATTTTTAAATTTTGCAGGGCAAGCAGCACAAGCAATGGCATTGTACGAAAAGGCTTTTGGCGCAAAAATTATAACAAAGTTGACTTATGCAGATATGAACCCTGCTGATGCGATAAGTGAAGTCAAAAATGAACATAAGGACTTTATTGGTTATTCTGAAATTGAGATTAGAGGGGAAATCATTTCGTTGTATGACGATAGTAATGCAGCGGAAAACCCAATACCAATTTCAGGCAATACGTGCGTAATAGCCTTGTTAGTGCATTTTGATTCTGACGAGGAATTGAAAACAGCTTATGATATATTGTCCGAGGGCGCAACGATAATCACACCGTTATTTACCCAAACATATTGCTCTTTGGCTGCTGATTTAATTGATAAATTTGGGGGGCGTTGGTCGTTAATGAGTGGGTACAAAGGATAGAAGATTTATGTACCTAATAAGCATTATCTGCATATAAACACACAAGTCTGACATAACGAATTTTATACAAGGCGGGTTAAGGCGTGGAAAGATATTTTTTCAAACAAAAATTGTTTACAAGCTCGCTGCTCGCAAGGTCGCTGCTTGTATTAACAGCGTTTGTTTTGATGGTTACTTCAAGTTGTTTTATTATGTTCCGCACGTTAAATTCAAAACATTTGCAAAATGTGGACGAAATAATGAACAGTACGGCGTCCTTTATTACGCACCTTCTTGCAGAGCCGGAGGCAACATTAAATTTTATCGCCAGCAACATAGAGGAAATGTATATCCGCGGCGAAGGAATAGATGCGATTAAAGCATATATGGCGGAATGTTCTACCCCGGAATTCAGGGAAAGGACAAGGATTTTAACTTATAACAGTATCTACGGCTATTTTTATGCAGCGGATGAGTTTTTTGACGGTGCGGGGTGGCTGCCCGGAGAGGATTATAATCCCAAAGAACGCCCGTGGTATAAGGCTGCTGCGGGCAGCGGCGGGAATGTAGTGATTACATCGCCTTATATCGCTACAGACACGCAGGTGCTTGAAGTTGCCTACGCTCGCGTTATATTTAACAGCGCCGGCAATCCGGCGGGCGTTATATGCATTAACTATCAAATCGGACATCTCAGGGATTTTATTGTAAATAAAAGCATTACCCCGAATGGCTACGGATTTATGATGGATGAGGTTTTAAATGTAATCATCCATCCGAACAACGAGTTCCAGGGCGAGGCTTTCAGCGAGGTAAATCCGTATATGATGCAATTCCATGACGTCATAGCCGACGGTTCGGACGTTTTACTGCAAAAAGTCCGGAATTATGCGGGTGTGCAGTCTTTTATGTTCGGCAGGCAGCTTAACAATGGCTGGCACCTGATGATTGTGATTCCCGAACACGAGTATTACAAAGAATTATACGAAATGGTCACAATCATAAGTATTTTAGGCGTCATTTTTGCAGGAGCGCTTATAATCATATTAGTGCGCCTTGAGGCGGCAAAGAAGAAATCGGATATAGCGCATCAGGAAAAAAGCATGCAGGTAGCGGAGCTGGAGATGCTTCGGGAGGCAGATGACCGCCTGCAATTGATGTTAGATGCCAGCCCTTTTATCATAACCCCTTGGAATGAAGATTTACGATGTATAACAGCGAACGAAGAATCGGTCAAAATGTTCGGCGTATCGGACAAGCAGGAATACCTTGACAGATTCTACGAACTTTCTTCGGAATATCAGCCCGATGGAGAACGGTCAAGGGATAAAAGCAAAAGGCTTATTAAAAAAGCTTTTGAAGAGGGCTATCATCGTGTCGAGTGGATGCACCGTTCGCTCGACGGCGAACCCATACCCTGTGAAATCACATTAGTGCGCGTTAAATACCGGGACGATTATGTGGTAGCGGGTTACACCCGGGATTTGCGTGAATTGAAAACCGTTTTGGCAGAACTGGAGGACGCACTCGAAAACGCGAAAGCGGCAAGCCACGCGAAAACCTCTTTCCTTGCAAATATGAGCCACGAAATACGAACACCTATGAACAGCATAATCGGATTTTCGGAGCTTTCATTAGACGATGATATTCCGCCTAAAACAAAAGAACGCCTGACAAAGATTTTAGAAAACGCTAACTGGCTTTTACAAATCATAAACGATATTCTTGATATTTCAAAGATAGAATCGGGTAATATGGAGCTGGAGAAGATTCCCTTTGATTTACGTGAGTTGTTTACCGGCTGCAGAACGGTCATCACTCCCAAAGCAGATGAAAAGGGGCTTTCAATGTATTTTTATGCGGAACCCTCCGTAGGGAAAATTACGCTGGGTGACCCTGTCAGGCTGTTGCAAATACTTGTAAACCTTCTTTCTAACTCCGTAAAATTTACAAAAAACGGCATTATAAAGCTACACGCCGTTGTAAAAAATATAAGCGAAAACACAGTCACCATATACTTTGAAGTAAAAGACAGCGGCATCGGCATGACGCCCGAACAAATCGCGGTAATATTTGAACCGTTCAAACAAGCGGAATCCGGTACGACACGCAAATACGGCGGCACGGGGCTCGGGCTCGCAATTACCAAAAACATTGTGGAAATGATGGGCGGAAAGCTTTCGGTGGAAAGCACACCCGGCGTAGGCAGTAAGTTCAGCTTTGAGTTAGTTTTCGATGCGATAAACGAGGACGGAGAAGGTCTTTATGAAAAAAAGGCGGTTTCGTCTGAAATGGAGAAACCTACTTTCGAGGGTGAGATTCTGCTGTGCGAGGATAATGATATGAATCAGCAGGTTATTTGTGAACATCTCGAACGAGTGGGCCTTAAAACCGTTGTAGCTGAAAACGGCAAGGTTGGCGTGGATATGGTGCGGGACCGTATAGAAAAAGGCGAAAAATTATTTGACTTGATTTTCATGGATATACACATGCCTGTAATGGACGGCTTTGAGGCTGCCGCAAAAATATTTGAGATGAATATCGGCATCCCTATTGTAGTAATGACAGCGAACATCATGTCTAATGACAAGGAACTCTATAAAGCGAGCGGCATGAACGACTACGTAGGCAAACCATTCACATCGCAGGAATTGTGGCGGTGCCTGATGAAATATTTCAAACCCGTTAAATGGCAGAAGGAAGACGCGCTCTATCGCAATCAAGCCGACGAAGAGCTGCGCTTAAAGCTTATAAATAATTTTGTGAGGAGCAACAGTGAGAAATTCGCCGAGATAACGGACGCCGTAAATGCAGGGGATATAAAATTAGCGCACAGATTAGTACACACATTAAAGAGCAACGCCGGTCAATTAAATAAAAACCTGCTGCAGCAAGCGGCAGAGGTTGTGGAGAACAATCTCAAAAGCGGAGAGAACCTCACGACTCCGGAACAGATGTCGGTGCTTGAAGCGGAACTGAGTGCGGCGCTTGCCGAGTTTGCGCCTATGGTCACTATACAGCCCGAACCCGCAGCGGAGCAGTCTTTTGACGTGGAAGCTGCAAGGGGGCTGATAAACAAACTTGAGCCGCTGTTTGAAAACGGCAACCCGGAATGCTTAAATTATATCGGCAGTCTCCGTTTGATACCGGGGAGCGAAGAAGTAATCCGGCATATGGAGGATATAGATTTTCAGTCAGCGTCGGCAGCTCTGAAAAAATTAAAAGAGGAGATGGTGTGAGGTGGCAGACAGCTTGAAAAAGAACAGCATACTCATAGTGGATGATGATGCGGCGAACCTTATGCAGCTGATTCACATACTGCAGCCGGAGTATACGGTTTTCACAGCTAAAAACGGTTCGGCAGCGCTGGAAATCGCGGCGAAGTCCGTACCTGACCTTATTTTGCTTGACATTGTCATGCCTGAAATGAGCGGCTTTGAGGTTTTGTCTGAGCTTAAAAAGTCTGATAAAACCAACGAAATACCCGTTATATTTATAACCGGCATAAACGACAGCGACAACGAAAGCGAGGGCTTGTCCCTCGGCGCCGTGGATTATATACGCAAACCTTTTTACGATATGGTTGTAAAACTGCGGGTTCGCCATCAGATTCAGATAATAAATTTAAAGCAGAATTTAGAAAGCGTAGCCGAAGCAGCTGAAGCCGCCAACCGCACAAAGTCGTCCTTCTTAGCCAGCATGTCTCATGAAATACGTACCCCTATGAACGCTGTTATTGGTATGCTGGAGCTTCTGACCCACGAGCCCTTAAACAGCCGTCAGATGAGTTACGTCAAAGATATAAACCAATCCGCAACGTCCCTGCTGACCATCATCAACGACATACTTGACATGTCGAAGATAGAGTCCGGGAAAATGGAACTTGTTCCCGTTGATTATGATTTTTTAGCTCTCTTGGATAATATTCACTCTATGTTTACATACGTTTCTGAAGAAAAGGGGCTCAAATTCAATTTTGAAGCAGACAGCAAAGTTCCCCGCTACTTATTCGGCGATGATATAAGGTTAAGGCAGGTTCTTATCAACATTTGCGGAAATGCTGTAAAGTTCACCGAGAAGGGCTATGTGCAGCTCAATGTTATCAATTCGGGCGACACCTTAACTTTCGAGGTCTCAGACACCGGCGCCGGCATCAAGAATGAAGACATAGGCAGGCTCTTCAACGCTTTCCAGCAAACCGATTCAACCAAGAACCGCGGAATCATAGGAACCGGGCTCGGGCTGGCGATTTGCAAATCATTTATTGAGATGAAAGGCGGCACAATTACTGTTGAAAGCGAATACGGAAAGGGAAGCACATTTATTATAACAATTCCGTTAATCAAAGGAGACGGCGAAAAAGCCAAGACAGCAGCCACCCCGAAAGGCAGAAAACTTTCTGCGCCGAAGGCAAAGGTTTTGGTTGTTGACGACAATGAATTTAACCTGAAAGTGGCGGTCGGGCTGCTTAACCTGTCGGGTATCAGCGCAAAAACGGCATCCTCCGGCTTAATAGCTCTTGAAATGGTGCAGCAAGCTGATTTTGATATTGTTTTTATGGACCACATGATGCCGGAAATGGACGGCGTTGAAACAACGACCGCGATTCGCGCTCTCGGCGGAGAGTTTAATACTGATTCCAATCAGAGATTGGAATCGCGGATGCCGCAGTCTGCGAACTGCGGGCGCTGTCGCAGCAGCGCAATCCCTGTTTCTGAACAAACAAAGTTTGTTCAGAAACAGTTTAAGCAGCCGATTATCATCGCTTTGACTGCCAATGCGGTTCACGGCGTTAAAGACTTTTTTCTCGCCAACGGTTTCAACGATTTTGTATCTAAACCAATTGACGTCCGGGAACTCGTTTCTGTTTTGGAAAGATGGCTGCCGGAGGGCATACTTGAAAATATTACGGCAGCTCCCGACGCACCGGACAGCGGGGAACCGGGCTTTTTGGACATGCTGGGCGGGATTGAGGATATTAACGTAAATATAGGATTAAACAGTGCGGCAGGGTCGGAATGTTTGTATTATGAAGCGGTTGAGATGTGCTGCAAACAGCTTCCCGCAGAATGTACAAAAATGTCTTCAAGCCTGTCCGGCGGGGACATAAACGGATTTGCTATTTCGGTACACGCTATGAAATCTATCCTTGCCACTATCGGCGCTATGGACCTTTCCGATGCGGCGTTCAAGCTTGAAACAACGGCTAAAGCCGGCGATTCTGCCGTCTGTGAGGAACTTTTCCCAAGTTTCCGTGACGATTTGACGGAATTGCACAGGCAATTATCAGTGATTTTCCCTGCAAAGACGGCAACGGTCAAAACACCGGGCGATTTCGAGGTGTTGCGGAAAGGCGTTGAAGCAGCTTTGATTGCCGTCAAGGATTTTGATGACGATGCGGGGGTTGCCGCAATTGAACCTCTTTTGGTATATGACTTCGGCGAGGATATAAACGCCTTGCTTGAAGAAGCCGCAACGGAGTTCGGGGAATTTGAATGTAAAAAGGCAGGAGAAGCTTTGGGCAAAATAGTATTACCTTTAATGTAGCTAATTTATATAATGTGCAGGAGAATTCATGATGAATTATGAGCAAATTTGGAATGATTGGGCTGACTCTGCCCAATTTTCGGGAGTGTTTTCTGTTAGCGATGAAAACGGCATAATATTTGAAAAATGCTGTGGTTGTCGTAATAGAAGTGAAAAACTTTCAAACAACAAAAATACTGCGTTCAGTATAGCATCAGGCACTAAACTTTTTACAGGATTAGCTGTCTGTAAACTTATTGACGAGAACAAACTGACACTTGATGTTCATCTCTGCGAGATTTTACCTTATGACTTAGGGCAAATAGATAAGAGTGTCACGATTTATCAGCTATTAACGCATACGTCCGGTGTCGGCGATTATATTGACGAGGAATCAGAAAACTGTATCGAACAATTGCATTCGTTGTATAATAAGTATCCGAGTTATTTATGGGAGCGGCTCGAATACTACTTGCAAATGATTACGCCGTTACCGCCTAAATTTGAGCCGGGTACACGTTATGCCTACTCTAATTCGGGGTTTATTTTGCTTGGCTTAGTGATTGAAGCGGTTAGCGGGGTTTCCTATCAGCAATTCGTGACCGACAACATAATAAAACCGCTTGAACTTGCACATACAGGATTTTACCGTATGGATTCACTCCCCGAAAACACCGCACTTGGGTACATGAGAAACGGACGCTCTAACATTTTTAATTTACCTGTTATCGGCGGTTCTGACGGCGGATTATTTACTTGTTCAAGCGATTTAGATATATTATGGCGGGTATTATTTTCTAACAAGATTCTGTCCGAAAATATGTTTGAAAATTTTTTGAAACAACAATCTGTTATTAACGAAACAGAGAGTTACGGACTTGGCATTTATCGCTATAATCTAAACGATAAACTGTTTTATTACGCAGTCGGTGGCGATTTCGGCGTTGACTTCTTTACTGCATACTTACCGAAACAAAAAGTAGTGATTTCTGCACTTGGAAACACAGAGGTTAATACTTATCCTTTAATGGAAGCAATTATTTCATCATTGTAAGTTACTTCTGATTATAAGCATTATCTGCATATCAACGCAATTATCCGACACAGCTAAAATAAAATATAAGGAGTTTAAACATGATAGAAAAGGAACGGCTTTTGAAGCTTTCGGAACTGGACAGCAACAGCATAAACCAAATGGAGGACAGTCAGCTCGGCGTTTTTTCCGATGCCGCTGCTTCGTTTATTAACGAATACCCTATGCTGGAAAATAACATTAAAGACGCCTTAAAGGCAGATGACCGCAGCGCAGTATTTAAATCCCTTTCGGCAGTCTGTGAAATGCTGCGGCGGATATATGCTGAAAATTTAGCCGCAAAATGCTCAGACTATATCGGTAAAGCAGAAGGCACCCCGCATGAAGATTTGCAGACGTTTGTAATTGATTTCTTAAAAGCTGTTTCTGCACTGTCCATTGATTTGCAAATGCTTGAACATCAGGACATCAGCAAAGCAGCCGCTGAACAGATTGCTGTCAGTTTTAAGGCGGAAAATAACATATTAGCCGTTGATGACGTTAATTTCTTCCTGCGAACGATTAAAAGCATACTCCGTGACTCCGGATATAATGTGACCTGTGTCAATTCCGGTTCAATGGCTCTTGATTACCTTAAAGCCCATAAGCCTGACCTTTTCATTCTCGACATTGATATGCCGGAGATGGACGGATACGAGCTTGCCCGCGAAATCAAAAACGCGGGGCATACCGCACCAATCATTTTCCTTACCGGGAACGCCAGAAAAGATTCCGTGGCAAAGGCGGTGCAAGCCGGAGCGGTTGACTTTATTATAAAGCCGGTCAGAAAAGACCATCTGCTTGAAAGAATCGGAAAATATATAAAACCGGAGACAAAAGAAGACGAATGAAAAAAGCGGAACGCCCCATTTGAGGCGTTCCGCTTTTTAAATTTTGATTAATTAATATCATCTTCCGACAAATAACCGGATTCAATGACAAGCTGGCGGTAATTATCAATATCTACCGTATACGGCACTAACAGGTATGAAGGCACAAATTTAATGTTATTGTGGTATGTGGTGGTGTCGTTGATAGTGGGTTCGCGCCCTCCCAATACAGTTTCAACCATGTCAGCCGCCACTCCGGCGAGGTCGCGGGTATCTTTAAGGACAGTTGAATACTGCTCGCCTGTTCTGATTAGCGAGATTGAGGCGGCTTCAGCGTCTTGACCGGTGACTATAGGCCAGTCGTCTGTTCCGGGCTGAAAGCCGAACGAAATGAAGGACGATATAATCCCGCGAGAAAGCCCGTCATACGGCGAGAGAACTCCGTGCAGCGGCGTTCCGTCGTTGTAATGGGCAGCGAGGACAGCGTCCATGCGGGTTTGAGCAACGGCTCCGTCCCAGCGCAGCGTACCTATCTGGTCCTGACTTGTCTGTCCGGAGCGAACGGTAATCTCTCCGCTGTCGATATACGGCTGAAGAACGCTCATCGCGCCGCTGAAAAAAAAGAAGGAGTTAGTATCATCCGGAGAACCTGCGAAAAGCTCGATGTTCCACGGGCCGGGACCTCTTTTTTCTCTCAGACCTTCGATAAGCGACTGCGCCTGAAGCTCCCCGACTTTTACATTGTCGAATGTTGCGTAGTAAGCAACTGCCGCCGTATCTACGAGAAGACGGTCATACGAAATGACAGACACACCGTCACTTGCGGCTTGATTCAGTACGCCGGAAAGAGTTGAGCCGTCAACAGCTGCGATAACCAAAACTTTGGCGCCTTTCTCCAGCATATCTTCGATTTGCTGCCTTTGAGTGGGAATGCTGTCCTCGGCAAATTGTAAATCGACATCAAATCCCCGTTCAATAAGGATATTGCTCAATGTGTTGCCGTCAACTATCCAGCGTTCGCTTGACTGTGTAGGCATCGAGATACCGACAAGCGGAAGACCGTCGTCACTGTCGCCGCCGCAGGCGGTAAACAGTGCGAGTACCATTGTAAGTGCGATTAGAACCGAAAGCTTGCGTTTCATTTTGTGACCTCCATCATATTTTTATTTTTTATGTAAGATTTGTGCATTTGTATGCGATTGCGCGAGCGAACACAGTTCGCCCCTACGGTACATTCGCGGTCTGTTCTGTCGCCATAAATTTATCTATATCCTCTGAAACCTCATCAAAATCACTATGCAGCAGCTGTTCTGAAATTGCCTCTAACAGCTCACGGATTTTCTGCGGCAGAGATGTATTTTTAAGTTCGTTTAATACCTCTTCTGCGGTGTTTTTGTCATATTCTTCACACGCCTCTTTGATTTTAAGCAGGTTCTCCCTTAAATACGGCATATCAACGTCTGTTGCGTCATCAGCCGATACTTCTTCCTCCTGCGGCGCAATCCCTCTGACAACGGCGCGCAGAGAATCCAGGAACCCGGGGGTTTCAGCCGTGATGAATTCGATATCGTTGTCCCGCCCGGACTGCTCTAATTTCATGGCAACGGCCGACAAATCCTTTTTCCCTAAATTTGCCAGGGCGCTTTTCATGCCATGCACATGAATAATATAAGTCCGAATATCATCCTCACTGTACGGGGCGCCTTTTTCCATGACTGCGTCCAGCGCAGCAAGAGATTTTTTCGCGTCTCTCACGAAAGATTCCGCAATCAGCACATCAATAGACGGCCGCGGCGCAGCGGGGGCGGTTTGTTCAGGCGGCTTGTTTTTTTCCGCTTCTGCCTGTTTTCTCGCTGCTTCTATTACCTCCGGCGGCTGCTTATCGCGTATCAGCTTGTTCAATACCACGTCTAAAAGGCGGGTATCTATAGGTTTAGAAATGAAATCATCGAAGCCGTTTGCAAGGAATATTTCCGACTGCCCCACCACAGCGTTCGCAGTCAAAGCTACGATAGGTTCCTTGTACCCCATTTCACGCAGAATCTTTGTTGCTTCAACACCGTCCATCTTCGGCATCATATGGTCCATGAATATAATGTCATAAACTTTGCCGCTTTTAATTATATCAATTGCGGCAAATCCACTGTCGGCAGCGTCGGTATTTATCCCGTACTGAACCATGAGTCCTTTGGCGACATATATATTAGTTTCCACATCGTCTACAATTAACACATTTCCGTACGGCATAGGGTCACGCACGATTTGGGTGCGTTTCATCTGGGTTCTGCTGGTTGTGCGGAAATTATGCAGATTATCGGTCATTTCTTTGCCTAATACTTCAGGTCCCGCCGTGACTTGCGGAATACGCACGGTGAAAGTTGAACCTTTTTCCGGTTCGCTTTCTATGGCAATCGCACCATCCATCATACGTATCAAGTTGCGCGTTATGCTCATTCCGAGACCGGTACCCTCTGTCGTGCGGTTAGCTTTCATATTGAACTGCGAATACTCGTCAAACAGCTTGTCTACCTGCTCCTTGCTCATACCCTGCCCTGTATCGCTTACGCTGAAAGCCAACGTCACTTCACCATCGGCACCGCCCGCTTCCGCAGTAACCGACAAAGTAACCATGCCTGCCGCCGTGTATTTAAAAGCATTGGAGAGGACATTGTTCAGTATCTGTTTTATGCGGAGTTCGTCGCCAAGCAGGACAACGGGTAAGTTTTCATCTATGTAAAGTTCAAACTCAATCGGCTTGCTTCCTATACGCATTACATTAAGTTGCACGGTATCGCTGAGAAGGCTGGCTATTTCGTAATTTTCATTAAGCAGCTCAAGTTTCCCGGCTTCAATTTTCGAGAGGTCAAGCACGTCGTTTATTATACCGAGCAGCATATAACCGGACGAATAAACTTTTTCAAGAGATTCTCTCATGTTTTTCTCAAGCTCGTTATTCTGGAGCTGCATCTCTGTAATGCCTAAAATTGCATTCATCGGCGTACGGATTTCATGCGACATGGTGGCAAGGAAGTCGCTTTTAGCTTTGTTGGCGACATGCGCCTCGCCCAGCGTCTCTTGGATTTTGCGGGCAAGGTCTCCTATTTCATCATCTCTGTACGTACCATATACAGAGTTTTCATCGATGTTACTCTTAGATACGCTGGTCGTGAGACGACTCAAAGGCATTACCACAAAACGCCGTATGATAATAATGTTAGTACCCATTACCGCGGTAAGCACAATTACGAGGATAATAATGTTGACAGTCGCGGCTTGTTGGCTTGCCTGAATAAAACGGTCCTCTATATCGGTGCTGATAACGCCGATAACCTCTCCGCTTCTGATAATGGGAACCGCTCCGGTGCTGAAAGTTCCCCACTGGTCCGTGAGATTCATTATACCCACTGAATTTAAGCCGCCGAAGGCATCTAAGTGAACTTTCCCGATACCCTCATATTCTTCAAAAATAGAGTCATTTCTGTCGGGGTCGTCGGGAAACGGAAAGGGGTCGCTGTCGAATATGAAGAAGTACTCGCCGTCTATCTCCTTGAGAGCATAGATGTATGAAGCGCCGGTAAGCCTTGTTAAAGTACGCAGGGAGGCAAGCGTTTGGTAATAAGCGTTATAATCGTCAAATACGTCCTCTCTGCTGTTATATGAATGAAACCTTTCTATATCAAGAAGCTCGCGCGCGGCAACCGAGATGGAAAGTAAATTTGCTTCCACGCTTTCACTGAGTATAGCGCTGTGGTTACGGTTGTTTATTATCGTAAGTAAAACACTCATTGAAAGCACAACAAACAGCAAGCCAACGACTACGGAGATTAAAAGCCGCTGCAATTTTTTATTCATGGTTGAATCTCCTAAAAGCTTATATTTTTACCGCCTCAAATTGTTTTCTTATTTCGTAAAACACATCGGCTATTGCCGGGTCAAACTGCGTTCCGGCGCCTTCCATTATGATTTTAATTGCTTCTTCAGACGAGAACGCTTTTTTATACGGACGCTCGGAAACAAGCGCGTCATACACATCGGCAAACGCCATAACCCGCCCGTGAATCGGGATGTTCTCTCCCGCTAATCTGTAGGGATAACCTTTGCCGTCCCAGCGTTCATGATGACTGCCCGCAAATAACCTGGCATCAAGCAGAAATTCCACATCGTCCGTCCGGGAGATGATTTGGTCAATAGCGCCCTCTCCTTCCGTGGTGTGGGTCTTCATGATTGCAAATTCTTCGTCTGTCAGTTTCCCGGGTTTGTTCAGAATAATATCTGATATGGCGATTTTCCCGACATCATGCAAGCGCGCTGACGAAACAAATGAATCCAAATCCAATTGTTTGATTTCATCAGCGTATATGCCGCTTTTCGCCATCGCTTCCACTAATATTCTTACGTATGCTGCCGTGCGGTCTACGTGCCCACCTGTTCCCTCGTCACGACCTTCCACCATATCCGCGAAACCGAAAATGATAGCGTTTTGCAGATTCTGAAGCTTCGATGTCCGTTCGCGGATAATACTGTCAATATCTAAATGAGTCTTAATGCGGTTTATAAGTACAGGGGTAGAGAAAGGTTTTATTACAAAATCAACTACACCGAGCTGAAATCCGCGAACTTCCACCGTATTATCGGTCATACTGGTAAGAAATATTACGGGTATATCTGCCTGCGAATTATTTTCTTTTAAACGCTTTAACGCCTCAAATCCGTCCATTTCCGGCATTTCAATGTCAAGCAGTATTAAATCCGGCTTTATTTTTTCTAACAGCTTGAACATTTTCGCAGCCGACGGCAAGGTCATTACCCGATAATGCTCTTTTAAAGCTTCGTTTGCCATGGCTAAGTTTGTATCTATGTCATCGACAACGAAAATTGTTTTCTGCATTTTTACACCTCTATGCAACTTCCATCAAATCATTCCGCGCATGGAAATTAGTTTTGCAATCTTCTCTAAAGTTTAACATAAAACGAAAACAAAAACGCAAAAGTCCCGAATATGTCACCTTGCCGTTATTTTTATTTGCCGCTTTCCATGAAATGGCGAAAAAAAGTCCATAAAGGTGTACCTTTACGAACATGTAATATTATCGTCATTTTACCATATTTTTCCTGTTTTGTCAAGGTATGTTTTATAGCTTTTGCTTAAAATATATTGATTAATTCTTTAAGTTTGACCTTTCCGTAAAGGTACACCTTTACGGAAAGACAGGAGAAAAACATGAAAAAGCGCATAATATCTATGTTTATCGCGGTCGCGGTAATAATTACAACAATGCCGACAATTACGCTGACGGCGGGGGCGGCGGTTTCGGGCATTGGTTGGCATTTTTCAAACGGAACGCTGACGATTTCCACCGATGAGGGAACGACAGCTTGGCGAACAGGAAGAGGGTTTGCGACTTTCCAGATTACAGATGTAACGACTGTAGTGATTGAAAATAGCGTTGAAACTATAGGCAATTGGGCGTTTTATGGTTGCACAAGCCTTGTATTTGTAACAATCGGGAACGGCGCTGAAGCTATAGGCGGCGAGTCTGCGTTTATAGGTTGCACAAGCCTTGAATCAATTGATGTTGACATAAACAATCCTAATTTTTCGAGTATAGACGGAGTTTTATTCAACAAAGAGCAAACCGCATTAATTCAATATCCCGCCGGCAATACAAGAACGAGTTACACAATCCCCGACAGCGTTAGGAGCATAGGAAATAGTGCATTTTCGTTGTGCACAAGTCTTGAATCAATTGTAATCCCCGACAGTGTTACAAGCATAGAAACCGCTGCGTTTTATGGTTGCACAAGTCTTGAATCAATTGTAATCCCCAACAGCGTTAGGAGCATAGGTGACAATGCGTTTTATGGTTGCACAAGCCTTGTATCTGTAACAATCGGGAACAGCGTTGAAACTATAGAAAGCGGTGCGTTTCGAAATTGCACAAGCCTTAAATCTGTAATAATCGGGAACAGCGTTACGAGCATAGGGAGCCTTGCGTTTACAGGTTGCACAAGCCTTGAATCAATTGTAATACCTGACAACGTTACGAGAATAGGAAATTCTGCGTTTCAGGGTTGCACAAGCCTTGTGTCTGTAACAATCGGGAACGGCGTTACGAGCATAAGAAATTATATGTTTCTGGATTGCACAAGCCTTGAATCTGTAACAATCGGGAACGGCGTTACGAGCATAGATTTGAATGCGTTTCGCAATACTGCATTGCTTGATAATCAATCGGACGGAGTAGTTTATATAGGAAATATAGCGTGTACATGGAAAGGAACAATGCCTGAAGAAACATCAATAACATTAAAAGAGGGTACAAGGATAATAGCAGATGATGCATTTAGAAGCAGCATAAATCTTATATCAATCACAATCCCAGATAGCGTTGAAACTATAGGAAATTATGCGTTTTATGGCTGCACAAGCCTTGAATCAATTGTAATCCCAGATAGCGTTACGAGCATAGGATACAGTGCGTTTTCAAATTGCACAAGCCTTGAATCAATTGTAATCCCCGACAGCGTTACGAGCATAAGAGATTGGGCGTTTGCAGGTTGCACAAGCCTTGAATCTGTAACAATCGGAAACAGCGTTGAAACTATAGGCGGTTGGGCGTTTCGCGGCTGCACAAGCCTTGAATCAATTGTAATCCCCGACAGCGTTGAAACTATAGGCATGTTTGCGTTTTCTGATTGCACAAGCCTTGAATCAATTGTAATCCCCGACAGTGTTACGAGCATAGGACACTTTGCGTTTATTGATTGCACAAGCCTTGAATCTGTAACAATCGGGAACGGCGTTACGAGCATAGGAAATTATGCGTTTGACGGTTGCACAAGCCTTGAAACGGTTTCTTTCAGAGGGGAAACTCCTCCGGAATTCGGCTTTAGTGTTTTTTGGGACACACCGGTATTAACAACGATTTTCGTGCCTTTAGGTGCGGCGGCGGCGTATCAAGCTGTTCCGCAGTTACGTTTTTATGAAATTATTGAAATAGATATGAGTTGCACCGATTGTAATAAACACCCCTGCGAGTGCGAAAAAGCTCACGATTGCGCCGCCCTCGGTCATAAATTCGGCGCGTGGAACATTACGGTAACTGCGACAACATCAAGAACGGGTTCACGCGAGCGGATTTGCGAAGTTTGTGAACATAAAGAAACTGAAACAATCGCGAGATTAACAGGCGGCGGTGGCGGCGGCGGTGGCGGCGGTTCGTCCACTCCGACAGATACACCGACAACCCCAACCGTAGCCGTAACAACAGGAACGGCTACATGGACGGTTACGAGTATTCCGCGCACTGCCTTAACCGCTCTCGGTCTTAGCGCGGATATTCCTGTTAATCAAATTAGAATCCCGACAGGCGCGACAGGAAATACAAGTGTAAGCGTGGGCGCGGATTACATAGGGCAAAATGCGGTTTTAGTGCAACTCAATGCAGAAACAAACGAACTTGAATTTGTTTCCGCTTCCACGGTTGGCGCAAACGGCAACGCGAGTATAAATATTAGGGAAACTGGGGATTTCTTAGTGCTGACGTTCAAGACTGGCGATATTACAGGAACAGGCGAGGTTGACACGGGCGATGCGCTCGCGGTGTTGCGTGACGTTGCGGGGATTGCAAAGCTGAACAGCATACAAAGTTTCGTTGCGAACGGCGGCAAAGGCGATATAGGCACAAATAACGCACTGGATATTCTTAGGCTCGTGGCGGGGATTGTTGACAGGATTTAATTTTCTGCTCCGTTTGTGAACATTTTTCATTTGAAAATTAATATTCAGCAGAATTCTGTAAAATAAGAGCAAAAAGGATAAGCCCTGTATTAATCAGGGCTTATCCTGTGCTTGTATAAAAAATATGTTTTCACTGCCTCCGGCCGGAATTGAACCAGCGACACGTGGATTTTCAGTCCACTGCTCTACCGACTGAGCTACAGAGGCGCATTAAATCTCAATAGTGCAACGCGAATATAATCAATAATTGCCGTTGGAAACAGAGATTTTTAGCTTCCGGACACGGTTAGTTCTCTTTATTTAACACGCTGACCTATATATTATACACGTTTTCGGGGAACTTGTCAAGGTTTTTTAAAAAAACCCCGCAAACGTGCTTGTTTACAGGGTTTTGCATGGACGGGAAAGGAGGGAATTGAACCCTCGCGCCGTTTTACCGACCTACCCCCTTAGCAGGGGGGCCCCTTCACCGCTTGGGTACTTTCCCGCGAGGCGCAAATTTTATTTTATCACAAAAAAAAACTCTTGTCAAGCGTTTTGTTATCACTTTTACCTAAATATTTTACGTAAAATCTCAAAAACACTTGACAACAGTAAAAATATACTTTAAAATAAAAAGTGATATGCTTGTATAAGTTGCCTAATTGTGCAATTGTACAGTTAGGCAGTTTTTTAATATAAAGCAAATCAATTTTTTTAATCCCGTAATCAAAAACGGGTTAAATATAGTATAGGAGGACACTGCCAATGAATGAATGGCAGATAATCGCTCTGTGGTGTATAGTCAGCTTTGTCGCAGGGGCCGCACTTTTCGGCTTGATTATGTTTAAAAAAGGCGAAAAACACCGCATGAAGTTCGCGGAAGCGCACATCGAATCCGCGGAAAAAGAAGCACTGAGAATTATCAACGAGGCAAATGAAAAATCTCAAGCAAAAAAGAAAAACGCCTTAATTGAGGCAAAAGACGAAATTTACAAGTTCAAGGCTGAGGCGGAGAAAGACATAAGCCGCCAAAAACAAGAGTCCGAGAGGGACATAAAAGAACGCAGGTCAGAACTCAACCGCAACGAAAAAAGATTACAGCAGAAAGAAGAAAATCTTGAGAAAAAAAGCGACAAAATCGAAAAACTGGAGGAGTCATTAGTCCACAAGAATAAACTTTTGGACGAAAAAGTTGAAGCCGCAGAGCGCGAAAAACAGCTTCAGCACGACAAATTAGTGCAATTATCGGAACTCACCCGCGAACAGGCGAGAGAACAACTGCTCGCGCTGCTCGACAGAGAACTTGACCACGAGAAGGCAGTCCGGATTTTAGCACATGAACAGCGAGTTAAAGACGAGTGTGACAATAAAGCCCGCGCATACATCTCCCTCGCTATATCGCGGCTTGCGTCAGAAACCGTGTCAGAACTTGCAGTTTCTGTGGTTCCGCTGCCCAGCGACGAAATGAAAGGCAGAATCATCGGGCGCGAAGGACGCAATATCCGTACTTTGGAACAGCTCACCGGCGTTGACTTAATCATCGACGACACGCCCGAAGCAATCACGCTTTCAAGCCATGACCGTGTAAGGCGGGAAATTGCGAGGATTTCGCTTGAGCGGCTTATTCAGGACGGCAGAATACATCCGACACGCATAGAAGAAATGGTTGAAAAAGCCAAGCACGACGTTGAAGTGAAAATCAAGCAGGAAGGCGAACGCGCCGTGCTTGACACCAACGTAAACGGTTTGAACCACGAGATTGTAAAGCTTCTCGGCAGGCTCTATTATCGTACTTCCTACAGCCAGAATGTGCTTGCGCACTCGGTTGAGGTCGCGCACCTTTCCGGCATACTTGCTTCCGAGCTGGGCGTAGACGCGAATTTAGCGCGCAGAGCGGGTTTACTGCATGACATAGGCAAGGCGCTGACGCAGGAAATCGACGGTTCGCACGTTCATATCGGCATCGAAGTCTGCAAAAAGTACAAGGAAAGCAGTGAAGTTCTGCATGCGATTGAAGCGCACCACGGCGATGTTGAAGCCAAGACTGTCATCGCTGCAATCGTGCAGGCCGCTGATGCCATCAGCGCAGCACGTCCGGGCGCAAGAAGTGAAAATTACGAAAATTACATCAAACGTTTGCAAAAGCTCGAAGAAATCTGCACAGCCTATAACGGAGTTGAAAAATCTTTCGCGATACAAGCGGGGCGCGAGGTCAGGATTATGATTAAACCCGATAGCATGGGCGATGACGGTATGATAATTTTAGCGCGTGAAATTGCTAAGAAAATTGAGGACGATATGGAATATCCAGGGCAAATCAAGGTTCATCTCATAAGAGAGAGCCGCGCAATAGACTTCGCGAAGTAATAGACATAAGGGCTGTATTAAAATACAGCCCTTTTCAAAAAACTTTAAAAGATTGACACTCCTTTGCACATTTTATCGTTGAATACTGCCGATTGCTGTCGTATAATTAAAATTATACTTATTCACGAAAGGATTTTAATTATGACACTTAAAGAATACCTTTCTCAAGCCATAAAGCTTGACAGGGTCATCGACAGCGCGATTCTCCAAATTGATGAATGGAAAAAGTTCAGTCTAAAATCGAGGAGTTTCCTAAGCACCGGCAGCGCAAATTATGCAAACTCAAGCAGCGTTGAGCGAACAATAATGAAAATCACCCGCACCGAGGAAAGGCTCAATAAAGACATCGACAGGTATATTGACCTGCACGATGAAATTCAAAGCTTGATTTTTACCCTTGAAAATCACGAGGAACGTGCGCTTTTAGAACGACATTATCTGTTGGGGCAAACATGGGATAAGGTTGCGGAGGAATGTTTTGTGAGCCTGCGAACCGTGCATTATATTCATAACAGAGCTCTCAAAAAATTGGAGCCGTATTATATTGAAACAAAGGAACGCTTAGCATGTTAAGGTTGATTATTTCTCCCCCCGGCACAGGGAAAACAGCTCATATAATGCGAAAAATCAACTCGGGCGCTATTCTTATAGTGCCCGAGCAAAACCACTTTGAAACCGAGCGGATGATTTACCGGAAACTCAAGGCAAAAGCCTTCGCGGGTGTCAATATTCTTTCATTTACGAAGCTCAGCGAAATCATTACCGCAAAGTTTAATGCAGTCAGTGTGCCTTATGCAGAAGATACGATGCGGGAAGTCACCATGATGCGCGCGGTTCGCGGGCTTCAGGAAGAACTCACGTTTTACAGGCAATCGGACAAACCCGGCTTTGCCGCACGTATGCTTCACTCTGTCGGCTTGTTTCAACGCGAGGCGCTGTCTCCGCAGGAACTTGCCGAATTTGCCGGCAGCATAACAAATCCCCGCCTTAAAGCTAAAATTTCCGACCTTGCTCTTATTTACGAAAAATATAACGGGCTGCTCGCTTCGGGGAAATTCATGGACAAGCAGGATGAAATCCGGACTGCAGCGCGCCTCGCCCGCGAGCATAATTACTTTGCAGGCAAAAGTATTTTTGCTGACGGATTTGACGGATTTACAGGCGGGCAGTTTAAACTGCTTGAAATCGCGCTTGAACAAGCATCAGAGCTGACAATCACGCTGACAGCAGACAAGTTTGACAGCACTGATTCAAGGTACATAACATCTGTAAAACTCATTAATAAACTCAAAGAATCCGCCGGAAAAAGAAGGATTGAAGTCACTGTTGAAGCGCCCGGGGATTACGTTCCGGAACGCGACCCAAGCGACAAAACCGAGATTTATTTGCTTCCTGATGTTTATAACGAGAGCAGTTTTGTTGCGGCAAAAATCCGCGAACTAATTACTACCGGGAACTATTCTCAAAGCGAGATTGCGGTGCTGAATCCGCCATCGCCGCAAGTTCTTTTAGGTGCATTCGAGGCTTACGGACTCACCGGATTTTCCGATATTCCCGAGTCAATAATTGAAAAACCGATTATACGCTTCATTATAACCGTATTGGATGCGGCGGGTGGCGAACCAGGCAAACCTGATGCCGTCTCAGAGCTGATTCGGAGCGGATTTATTCGGATTTCGGCAGCTT
>JAITFV010000162.1 GCA_031281115.1 Oscillospiraceae bacterium
GGAGTATGATGGGGTCAAGCATAGATATTCTTCAGTCTTATATCAGCTTCATGCCCGAAATAAGGCTGCGTAACGTAAACGGTACCGACTTTGTTTTTACGCTTCGGATGCCTGTTGAAGAAGGCGATGTTACTCGCCGCGATATCGAATTCAATCTTTCAAGAGATGAATATAATGAGCTTTCCCAAAAGATTTCCGGGACAATAATCCACAAGGCGAGATACAGGTTTGTTTACGACGGCGTAAGTGTGCGCCTTGATGTTTTCTTCGGTCATTTAGACGGACTTATATTTGCGGAGGTTCTTTTTGACAATGATGCGGAAGCGGAAGCTTTTATGCCGCTGCATTGGTTCGGCGAAGAAATCACAGAAGACCGGAGATACAGAAACGCTATGCTTTCGAGAGACGGAATGCCCGACGGACAGATATTAATTGACAATGAATAATGAACAGTTAAGGATGAATTATAATGGCAAATTTGGATAATGCTGCCCTGCCTTACAGCCTTGATGCGGAACAAGCCGTGTTAGGCTCAATTTTGCTTGATTCAAAGTTAATCAGCGAAGTTGCAGACAAGCTTACCGCACAAAGCTTTCACATAGGCTTAAACAGCGAGATTTTCGGCGTTATGATGCAGATGTTTATTACCGGAAAACCTATTGATATTATCACGGTGATGGACAACGCCTTTATTACGGATAACAAAGGTAACCGCAAGGGTATTTTTGATAACCAGGCAGACGCAAAACTATACCTCACAAAACTCATGGAATCGGCAATCAGCCCGTCGAGCATCGTGAGTTATGCTACTATTATTGCCGAGAAATATATGGTAAGGCAGCTCATGTTCGCCTCCAATGAAATTTTTAACCTTGCAAATGCGGGAACCGAAGAACCGCAGGACTTACTTGATTTCGCCGAAACCAAGATTTACGACATCCGTAACGAAAAAGATATAACGGGTTTAATGCCTATTAAACCTACAGTTACCGAAAAAGTTAATGAGATTTCTGTAATCGCCGCAAATCCTGACGCATACTACAAAAAATACACCTCTACTTCTTTTGAGCGGCTTGATAAACTGATTTTCGGTCTCGCGCCTGCTGATTTAATTGTCATCGCGGGCAGACCGGGTATGGGTAAAACTACCTTTGCTGTGAATATTGCAGTGAACGTAGCGAAAAAATACCGTGATAAAAAAGTCGCGGTGTTCACCTTTGAGATGTCTCGTGAACAATTGGTTGAGCGTATTTTAGCATCGGAAGCACGGGTTGAAACCGATAAAATGATAAAGGGAGAAGTTGACCATAACGATTGGAAAAATATAAGCCACGCTGTCGAAACGCTTTCAGAGCTTCAGATTTACATTGATGAAACCCCCAATATTTCCATAGCTAATATGAAAGCCGCGCTTCGCCGCATGAAAAATATCGGCGTTGTAGTAATCGACTATCTGCAGTTAATGTCAACCGGCGGTAAACATACAAACAGAGTAACCGAGGTAGGCGAAATTACGAGAAATCTCAAAATAATGGCTAAAGAACTTAATATTCCAATTATATTAGCATCACAGCTTTCCCGCGATGTTGAAAAACGCAAGGAAGATAAACGCCCGATGGCTTCTGACCTGCGAGACTCCGGAACCATTGAACAAGATGCCGACATCGTAATTATGCTGTACAGAGAAAGTTTTTATAACAAGGAAACCGAGTTTCCGAATAAATGCGAATGTATCGTAGTTAAGAACCGGCGCGGCGAAACCGGCACTTTCGATTTGAATTTCGACGGAAAATATTACAGTTTTACGTCGGCGGAGTTTATTCATGTGTCTGAATATTAGAAGCGTTATCGAAAAATACAATATGCTTTCCGGCGGTGAAACCGTTATAATCGCGCTTTCGGGCGGCGCAGACAGCGTTTGCCTTCTCCATGCGCTTCTTGAATTAAATATCACTGTCGAGGCCTGCCATGTCAACCACAAGCTGCGCGGCGAGGCAAGCGACAGCGATGAAATGTTTGTGCGGAATTTATGTGAGCGGCTCGGAATTAAACTCCATGTTTATGAAATTAATGTAAAATCGCTTCAAAAAAAGCATCAAAGTCTTGAAGAATGTGCGCGAGAAGCACGATATTCATATTTTGCCGAAATCGGAGCAGGTAAAATTATTGCAACTGCTCATACTGCCGGCGATAACACCGAAACAGTTTTATTGAATCTCATACGCGGGACGGGGCTTCGCGGGCTTTGCGGGATTCCGCCCAAACGGGATAATATTATCCGCCCGTTGATTGAAACCACACGAGCAGAAATATTAACTTATCTTGAAAAAAAAGGCGCGGATTTCGTCACTGATGAAAGCAATTTCTCCGATGAATTTACGAGAAATAACCTGCGTTTGAATGTTATTCCGCTTCTTGAAAAAATTAACCCTTCGTTCAACGCAGGGGTTATGCGTATGTGCGAAAGTTTGCGGCTTGACGAGGAATATCTGCACAAAATTGCAGTTTCTTCGATTGAGCAATGCGATGAAGGCGCCGCACCGTACAGAGTTGATTTATTTTTAAATCAGCCGTCGGCGATTCAAAACCGTATAATTTCCCTGCTCTTG
>JAITFV010000311.1 GCA_031281115.1 Oscillospiraceae bacterium
CGCCGAAATCAACAATGCTGTCCTTTAAGCCGCCGGTAGCGCGCACAATCGGAATAGTTCCGTACCGCAGGGAAATCATCTGCGCCAAACCGCAGGGTTCAGACTTGCTCGGCATCAGAAATATATCCGCACCGGCGTATATTTTCTTTGCTAAAGCAGGTATAAAGCCTTTTATGAAGGCGACTTTGTCGGGATAACGGAATTTCATTTCATCGAAGAACTGTTCATAAGCCGGATGACCGGAACCGAGAATCACAACCTTAAATCCCAAATGCACAATACGGTCAAAAACTTCTTTTATCAGGTCAAGACCCTTATGCTCGACAAGGCGCGTACAAATCCCGATTATAGGCTCATCGGTTTCGGATTCTGCCGAACCGCTTGCGGCAAGCCCGACTTCTTCAAGAAGCGCGGTTTTGCAAGCTTTTTTTCCTGCTTTGGATTTGAGCGAAAAGTTTGCGGCAATATCCTTATCAGTCGCGGGGTTATACATATCAATGTCAATACCGTTGAGGAACCCGCAGGTTTTATATTGCTTGTCAATTAGGATTCTGTCAAGCCCGTGCGAAAACCACGGGTCTAAAATTTCTGCCGCGTAAGTCGATGAAACCGTTGTTACTTTATCGGCGACTTCGATTGCACCTTTCATGAAATTAACATCGCCGTCATATTCAACAATGTTCACCATATGCAGAGGAATCGAAAGAATTTCCTCAAGCAGATTTTTTCCGTACTGCCCTTGATATGCAATATTGTGAATTGTAAAAACGTTTCTGATGTTCTTGAGAACTTCATTGTATCTGTAGTAAATATGATAATAGACAGGAATAAGCGCGCACTGCCAGTCATTGGAGTTAATTACGTCGGGTTTATAATCAATATGGAAAAGCATTTCAAGCACTGCGCGTGAGAAGTAAGCATATCTTTCGGCATCATCATAGTAGCCGTAAATCCCGAACTCGCGCCTGAAATAATATTCATTGTCTAAGAAATAATAGGCTACCCCATCCGGCGCAGTGTATGTAAATACACCGCAGTACTGGGTGCGCCAGCCTACCGGAATATTGAAGCTGGTCAGAAATTTAAACTTTTTCTGCTGTTCTTCTTTTATGGTGTTTTTATAAAAAGGCATAACAACGGTACATTCGCACCCTTCTTTCACCAAAGCTTTCGGCAGGGAACCGGCGACGTCGGCGAGACCGCCGGAAGCGGCGAATGGCTGTGCTTCGCTTGCCGCGTATAATATTTTCATAAAACTTCCTCCTGTCAGCGTCCTTTTATTTACAGTGTACCATATTAACGATTGACTTGTCAAGAGTTACATAAGAAAGACCATGCCTTTCTGCGAAAGGCACCAACAAGGTTTGAAACAAGCGGTGCAATTCGCCGTAGAATTAATTATCAATACGCAGATGATCTTTTAAAAAAACGTCCCGATGTAAAATCGGGACAGCAGTTTTTACTTTCATTTCCTTATTTTAAAAAGTGAGCGTATACGCCGCCGCATCATATAACCCTTTAAGTGTTTTGCTATTCTCTCATTTAATATAACCTCATCAATCGGCTTAACTATAAGGTCGCAAGCCCCTAAATTTATTGCTACGGATACATTGTCAACCGTTCCGTCGGATGTTAAATAAACAATCGGAGTTTCTTCGTGTTCTGCTTCCTCTCTTATCATACGGATGAGGTCAAACCCGTGCAAATCAGGCATTTGGCAATCTAACAAGAATAAATCGGGAGTAATAATCTTTAAAAGACCTTTTAATACACTCGGGTCGGGAAGCGTACGCACAGTGTATCGTGGTTTTAATATATGATTGATTGACGCTAATATACTGGGGCTGTCGTCAACGGCAAGAACTATCGGTTTATTGGTTTCCTGCTTACCGGGTTCTAATTGATTCTCAATACATTCAATCAATAACGAATCGTCTACAGGCTTGAATAAAACGTCAACCGCGCCGAGCTCCATTCCTCTTCTTACGCTTTCTATATCTTTCTGACCTGTCAGAAAAACTACCGGTATGGTAGCTAAAAGGGGGTCGGTTTTTAATCTTTCAATAATTTTAAAACCGTTGGATTCCGGCATATTGATGTCCAATATAACTAAATCCGGCGTTACTTTATCAAGGATTTCAAACAATTGCTCAGAGGATTGCGCGAGATAAACTTTATAATGCTTGTCGAATCTCTGCTTAAAAGAAAGCAGGAAAAAACTCACATCATCAACTAAAACAATTTTTTTCTGACTGTTTGACATGGATATGTCCCCCTTAATTATTATTTAGTGATTTGAATTGAAAATGATTATAAAGGCTAATCAATTATATCCGAGAGCTTTTGGATTATCTGCGGGTAGTCCATTATATCAACGCTGTCCCGAAGCCAAGCGGCAAGACCGTCGTCAGACTCGTACTGATAATAATCTATTTCCTCCATTGCCGCGCTTACTTCATCTATGCTGTAAATTTCGCAGGCGGCGGCAAGCCTTTTGAGCACTTCTTTATCCGGTTTTTCTTTTTTAGGTTTCGGGAGAGAAATATCAGCGGATAAAACAAAATCATCAATATCGCAGACGAGCTTGCGCGCGGCTTCGAGGAACGCCGGATTATACTCTGTTACATAATCTAAATCGCCGTTCTTTGCAGCATCTTCAAGAAGCTTGGCTTTTTCGCCGACTTGACCGGCAAAAACATCAAGACTTGAACCTTTAATTCCGTGAACGGTAATTATGTAGTCGTTCAGTTTGTCCTCGCTGACAACCTCTATGGTGTCAAGCATGGAGCGGGTATTTACTGCAAACAGGCGCAGGATTTTTAAATATGTTTTTACATCGCCGCTATACCGCTCAAGTCCCCTGGCTGTATCTAATCCGGCAACCTCCCTATCCGGCAAAGCCGCTTCGCTTTGAACCGAAGATGATTCACTTTTATCATTGTTATTTTGGCGGCGGGCAGCTTCGACGGCTTCCGCCGGCTGCTTATCGCGGATTAATTTATTAAGGACAGAGTTTAATTTACGTATATCTATAGGCTTTGAAATGAATGAATCGAAACCGCTTTGCAAGAATAAACTCTCCTGACCCGCGAGCGCATTTGCGGTCAGCGCGACAATGGCGCCTTCATACCCTGAATCACGAAGCCGCTTTGTTGTTTCCATACCGTTCATTTTCGGCATCATGTGGTCCATAAATACAATGTCATACACCTTGCCGCTGTTGATTTTATCAATGGCGGCGAATCCGCTCATAGCTGTTTCAATTTGCAGTTTGTAAGGATTCATGAGCATTCGGGCAACATACAGGTTGGTTTCCACATCGTCAACAATCAAGACGCTTCCGTAAGGCATAGGCTCCCGTATGATTTGAGAATTGTTATTGAACGCCGGATTACACAAATCGTAGAAGTTTTCTAAATTCTTCGCCGCCTCATGACCGAGTGTTACTGAATTTACCATGCCTTGAGGAAGGCGCAGGGTAAACAGAGAACCGACGCCCGGTTCGCTCTCCACATGGATTTCACCGTTCATAAGATTTACTAAACGCTGCGTAATGGCAAGACCCAGACCCGTTCCTTCAACTGTATAATTGGTTTCCTGATTAAATCTGGAATATTCGTCGAACAGCTTATCTAACTGTTCTTCGGTCATGCCGCATCCGGTATCCCGCACGTTGAAAATAAGTATTGTTTCCTGTTCTGCGGCGCTGCTCGGCTCGGAACTGACCGATAACGTAACTTTGCCCGCATCCGTGTATTTAAATGCATTAGAGAGCAAATTATTCAGAATCTGTTTAATCCGAAGCTCATCGCCGTACAGATTTGCCGGAATATTTCCATCAATTTCGACCTTGAATTCAATAATTTTTTCATCAAGCCGCATTATATTCAGATGTATGGAGTCATTAATCAGACTGGCGGCATCATATTTGACCGGTATAATATCTAATTTGCCCGCTTCAATTTTAGAAAGGTCTAATATATCATTGATAATACCCATGAGCAAATTGCACGAACTCAGGATTCTGCGCAATCCCTCTTTCGTTTCGCCGGTAATTGTCTCGTTCTGCATAAAAACTTCTGCAATACCCAGAATTGCGTTCATCGGAGTGCGTATTTCGTGGCTCATATTCGCCAGAAAAAGAGATTTCGTTTTGCTGATGTCCTCGGCGATTACCGCTCTGTCTCTCTCTTCAAGCATCTTTTTGTATTCGCGCAGGTCTCTTGTATATCCGGCAATTACATAACCGCCGCCGTGTTCAAGACGGACCAAGGTAGCCTCTGCCGGCATAAGCGAACCGTCAAGCATTGTATATACCCATTCAAAAGTACTGTACCCTTCAGCAAGCGCTTTTTTCAAATGCTCGGTAACTTTTTCAACAGAACGCTGTCCGTCAGGTTGAAATTCGGGATAAAGCTCAGTATATCTTTCAAAAAAATCCCGCTTGTCTTTAAATCCGAAGAGGCGGAGAGCTTCTTGATTGCAGTCGATTTTTTTCAAGTTGCTGTCAAATAACTGACAGCACATCGGGGTAGAGTCAAGCATGAGTGCTAAACGTTTGTTAGATTCGGCTATTTCCAGCTCCATTTCGTTGCGCATAACGGTAGTTGCGCATAAAAATGCCGCCGAACGCATCATTTCAATATAGTTGTCGTCGAAATACCGCTCGTTATTATGGTCTTCAAAAAGTGCAAAACCCCAGAATTCATTATCGGTAAAGACGGGTGAAATCAATACTGATACGGCGTTGGCTGCTTTCAATGTTTCACCTTCCGGAGAAGGTAAAAACTTAACAGGTCCGTTTATCATATCATTGTCTTTTAAAACATATTCCCAGTTAGGCGCAACCTCTGCATAAGGCATATTGGTGAAAACTTTGTTCGCTTGCGTAGTGCCGCCCGATTTTCTTTCCCAGCGGTATATCTGCGACGTATACAGCCCGTCCGGCATCATAAAATTACGGAATAGAGAAAATCTGTCAACACCGAACAGGTCGGCAAGCTGCCAGACACCCAAAGACATTATTTCATCAAATGTGCCCTCGCTCTTTGTAAGGAAGATTGCCGCTGTTTTATTTAACGCGCTCAGTATTATCTCGCGGTATTTAAGCGATTCCTCTGCCCGCTTTCTTTCGGTGATGTCCCTCACGGTGCCGGACACCCTAAGCGGAACACCTTCGCTGTCTCTCAAAGTTGTTCCGAATCCGTCAAAATAGCGGTATTCTCCGTTTTTATGCTGAATCCTGTATTCAACTTCATAAGGCGTATTTCCGGTATAATCATTAAAGTGCGCTGCGAAGGCGGCAAAAGCTCTCTCGCTGTCCTCGGGGTGAAAACGGGCGGCAAATGCTTCAATCGTGTTCGGAAAATCATTTTCGTCCTTAAAACCAAGCATTTTACGCATTTCCTGCGACCATGTGACTTTATTGACAGGATTTGTCGGGTCGGGGGTTACAACATCCATAGTCCACATCGCGATATTCATAGCGCTGCTCGCGAGTTTGTAACTTGTCAGGTCATATTGAGCCGTATGCAGTTGTGCAAATATTATTTGATTTTGCACACGCAGTTTCACAACCTCAGGGCTGAAAGGTTTAGTGATATAATCCGCGGCGCCTGAAGCTAATCCTTTTTCCTCATCAGCAGCATCACTCAGCCCCGATATGAAGATAATGGGGATATTCTGCATTGTTTCAGATTTCTTTAATTCAGAGATTACATCAAAACCGGACATTTCCGGCATTATTATATCAAGCAATATAACGTCGGGTAAATATCTTTTTGCCGCTTTGATAGCGTTATGACCGTTTTTTGCCGCGTAAACCGTATAAAAAGGATTTAATATATCCGTTAGTGCCATGATATTTGAACTTTCATCATCTACAATAAGAACGCTGTTTTTTTTAATCTTAGCCATAACTTTAACCTTCGCCTTTCTTTTTTAACTCAAGTCTGCGCAAATGCTGTCTATAAAAAATTAACAGCATATAATAAAGCAAATCCTTTATATAGCTGATTAAATTGAAAACACTAAAGTGTTTTCTCGGCAAGCGGCGCTTGCCGCCGTGCCATCAGC
>JAITFV010000330.1 GCA_031281115.1 Oscillospiraceae bacterium
TGAGCGCAGCGGGCGCTGTCGCAACAGCGCAAGCCCCTTTAACTTAAAAAGCGAAACGCTTTTTAAGTTAAAGGACTATAGGAATAATTATAACATATTTATTCGAGAATTGCAACAGAAAATTGTGAACTTTTCCGTGTTGACTTTTGCTGTCGATTGTGTTAAAATACTTTAAATATACAAGTAATTTTAGAGAAAAATAAACCTAACTGAGAAAGGATTTCAAATGGCACTCTACACACAGGACGTCTCTCGCACCTTCGGCGAATATCTGCTTATTCCCGGCTACACAGCAGCGGAACATACGCCCTCTAACGTTTCGCTTAAAACCCCGCTCGTAAAGTATAAAAAAGACGAAGAGCCGTCGCTGTCGCTCAATATCCCGCTCACATCCGCAATAATGCAGTCCGTTTCAGACGATAATTTGGCTGTGGCTTTAGCGCGTGAGGGCGGGCTTTCGTTTATCTACGGCTCGCAATCAATTGAGGACGAGACGGACATGGTCGCCCGCGTTAAGAATTACAAAGCCGGTTACGTAAGCAGCGATTCTAATTTACGCGCCGACATGACGCTTCAGGATGTGCTCAGGCTTAAAGAAAAAACAGGACACTCCACAATGGCTGTAACCGCTGACGGCACTGAACATTCCGAGCTGCTCGGGATTGTCACCAGCCGCGACTACAGGGTTTCGCGAATGGCTGTTGACACACCGATAACCACGTTCATGACGCCTTTTGACAAGTTAGTGACAGCTTCTTCGGATATTACGCTTTCGGAAGCCAATGACATAATATGGGAACACAAGCTTAATTCACTCCCGCTGATTGATGATAACAAACGCCTTAAATTCTTTGTTTTCCGTAAGGACTACGAACAGCACAAGGAGAATTTCAACGAGATTCTCGATGAACAAAAGCGCTACTTAGTTGGCGCGGGAATCAACAGCCGTGACTTTGAGGAACGGGTTCCCGCTCTCGTAAAAGCAGGTGCAGACGCGCTTTGTATTGATAGCTCCGAGGGTTACACCGAATGGCAGAAACTCACGATTGACTGGGTTCGCAAAGAATTCGGCGATAGCGTGAAAATCGGCGCGGGCAACGTCGTTGACAAGGACGGCTTTCGGTTCTTAACCGAAAGCGGCGCGGATTTCATAAAAGTTGGCATCGGCGGCGGCGCGATTTGCATTACCCGAGAGCAGAAAGGTATCGGCAGGGGGCAGGCAAGCGCGATTATCGACGTTGCCGAGGCGCGCAACGAGTATTTCAAGGAAACAGGTATTTACATACCGATTTGCTCGGACGGCGGGATTGTGCATGATTATCATATTACGCTGGCTCTCGCGATGGGTGCGGATTTTGTAATGCTCGGGCGGTATTTCGCACGGTTCGATGAAGCTCCGGGTAATAAAATCATGCTCGGCGGGACTTATGTAAAGGAATACTGGGGCGAAGGTACCAACCGCGCTCGCAACTGGCAGCGTTACGATTTTGGGACCGGGGCTTCCGGCGGGGAACATCTCTCGTTTGAAGAAGGTGTGGACAGCTATGTGCCTTATGCGGGTCCTCTCAAGGACAATGTAGACCGTTCGCTTTCCAAGGTTCGCAGCACCATGTGCAACTGCGGCTGCCTTACTATTCCCGAACTGCAGGCGAATGCAAAGTTGACGCTTGTTTCAAGCACAAGCATAGTTGAGGGCAGCTCGCACGATGTAATCTTGAAAGACAACCTTAGGAATACGAACAGCTAATCAATTGTAATCTCAGCCCGTATGTTTTCAAACGTTTGTTCGCCGATTCCCGAAACTTCCGTAATCTCCTCAATAGCCATGAAAGCACCGCTGTTTTCCCGATAATCAATAATCCGCTGTCCGATTGCCGGTCCGATGCCTTGGAGGGTCATCAGCTCTTCAAGGCTTGCGGTATTTATATTAACGAGCGCGGCTTCATTTCTCTCCCCGGCAGAGCGGTCAGCTGACGGACGGACAGGGTCGTCTGCCCGTACATCGGTTTCTGCAACAGGCACAACTACGCTTACATACACGGGTTCTGCCTCCCGCGCAAGGTAAACAAACACCGCGCAGGCGATTATGAAAACGAGCGTGAGCAAAGGAAAAAAAGCTTTTTTCACGATTCGGCGCTCTCTTCCCCGTCAAATTTAATTTTACCGTGCTTGGCTTCAAACTTGGCAACACAATTGCAAATCATTTTGTTCATGTACCAGTTCATTGAACGGTCGTCGTACCGCGCAACATAGCGGAACTTCTTCAAAAGCTCTGGGTCTATTTTCAATGATAAGTTCTTAACATACTTCTCCATAATATGCTCCCGTTATGAACCCATTTCGGGTTTGTTATAATTCCATCTTACAACACGGAAGTGTTCTAAGTTGACATTGGAATAACATTGGGAGTAATTATATTCTACTTGATAATTTTAAAAAAGTCAATAAATATATTGACACGTCAGAAAATATGTGGTATAGTCGTTTAACTTTAAATTTCAAGTTAAGCGACTATAGCAATTCCACATTTCATATGGAATTGCTATAAGTCCAATGTACTCATTGACGAAGTAAGAAATATGTGCTATAATGAAAAAAAGGAGCAGTTGATGAATATTGAATACGCTAAGTCAGCAAGTAAAGTTATTAGTTCTTTTGATAGTAAAACTAAACAACGAATCAAGAAAGCTATAGAAGGATTGACCGAAAATCCACCAAAAGGTGACATTAAACCGTTGCAAGGTTATGATACCAAGTTGCAATCTATACGACACCAACAATCCAATCAAAACCGGTGGTGGATTTGACCAATTCTGTGTTACCCTCAAGAGAAGAAAGTCCGTTTAATAACCGCGTTTCGACTGCTT
>JAITFV010000024.1 GCA_031281115.1 Oscillospiraceae bacterium
AATTTATCGGAGAACTTTCCGAATGATTTAATCATTCTTGCCTGCGACAGAGCGACATGGCACAGGTCTAAATCGTTGATTATTCCGGATAATATCCGTCTGTTTTATCTGCCGCCGGCAACGCCTGAAATGAATCCCATAGAACAAATTTGGAAAGAAATTCGTAAGCGTGGTTTCAAAAACGAAATCTTTGCGACACTTGATAGAGTTGTAAGTCGCATTTGCGATACTATTCGCTCTCTTTCTAATGAAACTGTTAAAAGTATTACAGGTAGAGATTGGATGTTGTCTATGTTTTAATTTGGGGTTAGTATTAAATGAGAAAGACGAGGGATTTCCCTCGTCTTTTCTGTGTTATATCTGCTGCCCGAATCTTCTCAGCAAGTTCCGCAGCAGTTCATAATCAAGCCTGTAAAAGTCCGTAGAACCCGTCACACGCTCGTTTACATGAGCAACGAGCCTTGTGTAAATCGCTTTTCAACATTTCATCAAGCTCGGTATTGCGCGAAGTGTATTATATCCTGTTATGGCTCTAAATTAAATGTTTGAACAACTTCTGCGTTATGAATATGCGCGGATACTACTTTATCGCCTGAAGCGGCGTAAATATAGTCGCCGATGAAAAGTCCGCGCAGGAAATTCGAAGCTCTGTAATCATCCCTATCTTCATCTTTTATTTCACCTATAAGCGTGAATCCTTTTTCTTCGTCATAAGAGAATATAGCATAAGCGGAACCCCATGTCATCCAGCGGCTGCCCGGATTATATAAGCGATAAGTGTATGGGAAAGCGATGATGTTTCTCTCCGGCGACACAAGAATCGCTCTGTGTTCCCGCTCGGCAATACTGCTGAACCAGTCGCGCTGATTTTCCCCGCCGATTATATAAACATGCAGCTCGGCTAAATTCTCGTTGTCTGCTATATCGAACATCGAGATTTTCAAACCTGTTCTTATACCTGTTTCTTCGTCGGCATCAACACCTACGCCGAGAAGCAGGTCGTCGCTCCATTTATGCATATATCGGGAGAAACCGGGGATTTTAAGCTCGTCCAAGACTCTCGGATTCGATGGGTCTGAAAGGTCAAACGAGAAAAGCGGGTCAGTTATGAGGAAGGTGACAACATAGCCGATGTCCCCTGCGAAACGCACGGAATGTACTTCCTCGTCGCCGCCGATACCGTGGATTTCGGCAAGGGTTCTGAGATTTCTGTCAAGTGTATACAAAGAACCTCCTAAAGAAGTCCACCACCCGTCTTCGCCGCGTCCCCAAACCTGAGTGACGACCCGCAGAGTACCTTTGTATTCATCTAAGTAAAACTGATTTCTGATATTGCCTCTGATTTTAGCTGCGGCGATATATTCAATCTGTCCTTTGCTGATTGAAAACTTGTTGATTACCGTATATTCTTCGCGAAAACTATTGTCGGTTTCAAAAACGCGGGACGTGACATAGATGTTTTCAAGCGAGGAATATATTATATTTGTGCTTTCTAAGCTCGCTTTAATCGACACAAGCATATCGGCTTTGTTTACATCTAACCCCGAGATTACCGTATAACGGATGTTTTCGGGATTTTCGGGTATGACTATGCTGCCCGGCGCGACTGAAAATTCTCTTCTGTTAATAGTGTATGAGGGTACATAATCGCTATAATCATCCAAGGTAAAATGAGAATGCATATTAGGCGAATAATTAGTGATTAAATAAATAATATTATCAATCATACGCGACGAAACATATCTTCCGTCCTGTATATAAGACGAAATAGGCTGATTGAAATGACCGTTCGCATCATAGACTTCTACAATCGTTTCGCTTTGAGTATATTGTCTGTTAAAAGAGCGGGTACCTGTGTTTATGTTTATATCTATTCTGGTGCTGAGGTTCCAAACCACGATGAGGTCGTCATTGTAAAGCAATAACTCAACAGGACGCGCGTTTTCTTTTTCAAGCAGTGCAACCCTCTGCATATTACCGTTATCGGTTCTGATTATATTTACATTGTTCAGCCGGGTCGAGGCAAGGTAAATATTTCTTCCGTCAGTTTTGATTATGTCGCCTTCCTGCACACCCTCAACCTGATTATTCGTATCGGAAAAATCGTCTGCAGAATTTGTGCCGCCTCCGGAATCTGCCGCGGGAGCATCAGCAGGGGCAGCGGAAGGACTGGGGGGAGCACCTGCACTGCCGCCTGCACCGCCGCTTCTGCCGGAAGACGGAGCAAATTCAGCCGCATTGGCTTCGGTAATAACTGTTGCTCTGTTATTACCGAGCACCCTTTCACGGCTGCTGTCCGCTAATTTATAAATATCTTCATAATTTGCCGCTACATGATTCCCCGATGAATTCATAACAGGGATAAACGAGCCGTCGGGATTGCGTATTCCCGCCTCAATTTGTAAGATGAAAAGCGCGTCTGCGGTGTCTACCTTGCCGTCGCCGTTAACATCATACCGCGCCGAGTCCGCTTCGGAAATCGGGGTAATACCCGCTGTATGCCGCAGAATGACAAGTGCGTCCGCTGTTTTTAATACCTCATCTGCCGCACAGATAACCGCAGGTAACAACGATAAAACTATTATCGCTGTAAGTAAAGCTGCAATGATTTTTTTGATTTTCATGATAAATTCTCCTTTCTCAACCTCTGTAATCAATTCTGCGATTTGTGCAGGGAGTTCGGAATTTTTTCTTTTTAACCACCTATCGGCATTTCCGTCAAATTCGGGGTCAATATAGTCTAAAATATATGCTTCGTCAGCCTTTCTTTGTAAATCTTCGAGCCATTTTTTTACATTTGTTTTTTCATAATCGCCGCTTAGAAATTTCACAGCACCGTCCATACTTCTCATTACGGATTTTGAAAATTCCATAGTTTCATCGTCCAACGGATAAAGGCATACCCTCGGATTCTGCTGCTTTACGGATAATTTTTTCATGGTTACGCATCATAGTGTAGCCTAATGCTATTCAACACATTCATAATAACACAAATAAGAGGAAAAGTCAAGTATTTTCATAATTTTGCGTAAAATCCACCCCGCCAAAAACAGAACAAGGCAGAGTGTTTCTGCCTTGCTGTTTGAATAAGGTCAAGAGTATCAATATCTTTATGTACCATGATATTGATACTCTTGCCGTAATCACACGCCCTCTGTCAGAAAACGAATCAGCACCGATTCGCATATAAGGTACTTCTTCCCCGCTTTAATGCAGGGTAATTCGCCTTTAATGCACATCTCTCTGATTCTGTACTTGGTAAGTCCCGCTACACGCTCGGCGGCTTGGTTGATTGTGAGCATTTTCACTGTGTTTGTTGTCATAATTTGTTACCTTCAAAAAATATATTTATGTTTTAGCTTGCAATCGACTTGACAGATTCCATTTTGCTTGCTATAATGATACTATAACATAGACTATTTGAAATTGCAAGCATGTTCCGATAAAGGGCTTATATATTTTGTTTTACTTGCGAACAGAAAGAGGAATTATGATGAATATTGACTTTTCAAGTCGATTACAAGGGCTTTTGAAAGAAACTAATACAACCCGACAGCAGCTTGCAATCGCAATCGGTGTTTCGCACCAGTCTGTAACGCAGTGGCAGAGCGGGCAAACCATACCCGATATACTCAAATTCAAAAAAATCGCCGAATATTTCGACGTTTCTTATGATTATCTGCTCGGCGATTCTAAGAGCAAGAAGAATGAGAATGAGCGGGTTATGTCGGATTTGGGGCTGACCGAGGGAGCGATTGAAACGCTCATGGAAGCGGGAGAGTTCACGGCTCTTATATCTGCGTTCCTCGAAAACAACGATTTTATGATTTTTGTTACTATGGTTGATGATTTGCTTTCAAT
>JAITFV010000052.1 GCA_031281115.1 Oscillospiraceae bacterium
ATTCCAATCTAAATTTAACTAACTATAATTGAGCACATCGCGAACCCTCGATGAACCCTCAACAGTATGTTGAATGTGACTCAATATTGCCTTGTAAGTTTCGTTTTTCAGGTGTAAGCCGTCAACCTCGGCAAAAGTGTGAGAAAGATAACCCTCGTTTGTACTCAAAACCGAAGTGATGTCTACTATAAAATAGTTGTTTCTTGCTGCCGATTCTAAAAGCTGTCTGTTAAAATCTTTTATTTTATCCGTGGTTTCGGGGTTTTCCAGTTCATAATCGAAGGTTACAGGAGGAATTGTCAGCAGTACAACCTGCGAATCCGGCACAGCCCTGCCAAGTTCAGCCATTAAATCTTCCATGAACTCGACCATTCTGTACGCCGGTATGAATGAAATCCCATTTGAGCCGAGCATAACATAAACCCGCGCAGGGCGCATTGATTCTGCTTTTTGTAAGGCGGTTTGCCCATCTATTTCGGTATAACTCACGCTGTCCGGATTAACGCCGACCTTCGCAAAGACATTATTTGCCGGGATATATCCGTAAAGATGAATCCCTGTCATTATAGAATCTCCGATGAACAGTGAGTTTCCGAAGAATTCATCATCGTAATCGGGAATAAAAACAGCTTCGGGAGCTGTCATGTCCGGCGGCGGTGTTGTTGTAGCACGTGTTATTTCCGGCGGTGGCGGCGGGTCAATTGCGACAACTTCTTCATCAGTATTAATAAATTCATCAAGTTCGAGTTCAAGTTCGAGTTCCGGTTCGTCAGCCGATTGCTCATCCTCGATTTCCGTGAAATACCTGTAAGCAAAAAATAACATAAGAAACAGCACCCCCGCGATGAGGATGTTGCAAATAACAATTAAAGGTCTGAGCGAGGCTTTTTCTCCTCCGTAGCGGCGACGAGACACAATGTTCACCTGCCGATAAAATATTATATAAAATTATAACACATTTTTATTTACAAGTCAACGTTGCAATAAAGAATTGTCACGCCTTACATGGACTGTATAAATTTAAAATATACAATATTTGCACATTAGAATTTGTCTGCCAATATTATCGCATACACTTTAAATTCAACAGCTGATTAACCCAAGCATATATTTGTAAAACTCAAGCACCGAATCATGATTAATTTCTGCGTTTCCGAGTGCCGCTTTTATCGTAATACTGTGCTTCCCGCCTAAGTTTTCCAAACCCCAGTAACCGCCTGCTTTTTTTGACAGAATCAAGTTATTCCGCTTATAAGCGAGAATTCTGCATAAATTTAATATGCAATAGGCTTGATTGGCGTTTATTTGATTTCCTGCATCTTTAATATCGCTTATTATGCTGTCAAAATAAAACTCTGCCGGAATATCGCCAAAAACGCTGTCAATCGGTTCGCCGCACAGCACAATGCCGGTTTTCTTTATAACAGTGAAATGCGCGGTTAAATCTTTGTCAAAACCTCCGGTGTTTTCTCGGTGTGTGTTTGAAAAATGCAGCTCATAAGGCGTAGGGTATATGAAATTTAAACAATGCTTTTTCAGCACTGCGCTCATTTCCAAGCCTTTCGGCGGAGCGGATTTATTGATTCCGGCAGTTTCTTGCAGAAGTTCGTTTTTTGTTTCAAGCGAAAGTTCACCGTTCACAATTATAATATAATCAATATCACTCTTATCCCGGTCAAAGCAGCCGAAAGCAATTGAGCCGTGTATATAAATTCCGACAAGATTTTCATGGAGCAGCGCGGTACAGCTTTCCTTTATGTGCTGTAAAATTGAATTGTAATCCATTAATTTAATTCCTCTATTAGCATAAAATTGATTTGCTGTACTATAGACATTAACCATTTTTTATGTTATTATTAAGTATAACATAAACAACAAGAGGAAATCAACATGAAAAAGAGAATAGTTTTATACACGGTGATTCTTGGTGCTTTTTTATTACCGCTGTCTGTAATGGCAATCACTTTGGCAGAACCGATTACCATCACTGCCAATATGAGGAGCAGTGTTGACGGGTTTAACTTTGAATTTTGGATACAAAACAGCGGCGAAGATGCAAGCATGACCTTAACAGGTGGCGGCACATACGAGTGCGAATGGGATGATGTTTTCAATGTGTTGTTCCGCACAGGCAGAAGGCTCGGAAGCACCATGCCTCACTACGAATACGGCGAAATAACTATTGATTATGCAGCCGAATTCACTATAAAACGCGGCGATGTGTTTTACCTGTGTGTTTACGGCTGGACGGAGGAGCCTTTAATCGAATGGTATATAATCGAATCCCGCGGGAACTATAAACCGCCGGGGCGCTCCGGCATATCTCACGGCATAGTTGAAATCGACGGCGGATTTTACGAAATCTTTGAATCTACACGTGTTGAAGAACCCTCTATTATAGGTAACACGACATTTCAGCAGTATTGGAGTGTCCGTATGGGGAACAGAACCGAGGGAACTATTTCTGTTTCTGAACACTTCAGGGCGTGGGAGGAAGCAGGACTTGATATGAGCGGGAATATGTACGAAGTTGCACTTTGTATCGAAGGATTCAGGAGCAGCGGAAACGCCCGGGTGACTCGCCATATACTGACAATCGGCGATGATGTTTACGGTGCGGATACAGAAAAGCTCGAAACCGATTGGGAGGAAAGATTCTCAGCCGGCGATGAGCTTTATGAGGAGGACGACGCCTCTGTCACTCCGGCTGACGAACCCGCGGAACCCGCAGAAATCTACGATGACGTTCCGGCTGTACCTGCAGCAGCAGGTTTCGCGCTAATATACATTGCAGGCGGTGCGGCGGTTTTGGCTATTATTGCAGGAATATTAGTGTTTTTTGCTGCAAAAAGAAAGAAATAAATGCAACCTTTCCCATCTCTGCATAGTGTTCCCTGTGAACACAAAAATTAAGGAGGGTTTATATAATGAAAAAACGGATTTCAGCAATACTTATTGCGGCTATTATGCTTCTCGCGCTTGCGGCTTGTGCCGGTACGGAAATCGAAGACGGAGAAGAGCGTATCGCTCCCCGCGGAGGCGATAGCGAATTAATGCTGCCCCTGCAAAATCCGGGCAGCGGCACAACTGTGCTCGCTTCGGATTATGACGAAATTTACGCTCTTATAACGGAGCATAACGAACGCATGAACCAGCGGAACGTTTATGGATTCGCAGAAGCCGACGGAGTTATGGCGGAAGAAGGAGAATCGGATATATCGCGGAATGTGGTTGACGCGCCGGCAGCAACATCAGCCGAACCGGAACTCGCAATAAACGATTCAATCGCACCGGCGGGCGCGGTGGGCGGCGGCGGTATGGACGAAGGAGGCAGCTTAGAATTTTCCGATACCAACAATCAAGTTGACGGAGTACAGGAAAGCGACATCGTAAAAACCGACGGCAGAAATATTTATATTACTTCGTGGGTTGATAACAGTGTAAACGTAATTGCAGTCAATAACGGTAATATGGAATTAGTTACTAAAATTCAACACGGCGGAGAAAACAGCAACATAAGAGAAATGCTGCTTTATGACGGGAAATTAATCTTGATTTGGAATAACTGGGAGCAAATTGAAATTGAACCTCTCGAATCTGAAGAGCCGGATTGGACGCAGGACGTAATGTATGGCTATTGGGGGGACTGGAATCGCTGGCGCTGGGTTTACGAAACTATTGTTGAAGTATATGATACTAATGGTTCCTTTGACAACCCGATTTCATCATATTCGCAAACAGGCTGGTATAATTCCTCGCGTATGACAGGCAGTAATATCTACATTCTAAGTAATTACTCGCCTCCTATGCCGGGCGGATTTGCGAGAACCGACTTACAGTATTACATTCCCTCGTATACTGTAAACAACGATGAACCTGTTTTTATCCCCGCAGGCGCAATCGCTCTGCCGGAACGCATTGACTGGATTGAGTATACAGTAATCGGAGGACTTGACGTAAATCAATCAGATATGCTTGTTTCAATCAGCGCGCACCTCGGCGGAACGCACTTGATTTACGTTTCGCTTAACAA
>JAITFV010000091.1 GCA_031281115.1 Oscillospiraceae bacterium
CGTTTCGCTTTTTAAGTTAAAGGGGCTTGCGCTGTTGCGACAGCGCCCGCTGCGCTCACGCAGCGGAAACCCGTTTAAATTGAAACTGTGGAACAGTTTTCAATTTAAACGATTATAGCAAATCAATTTTACATTGATTTGCTATAGTTAAACAGCTATACACTTGGAATAATAGGGAGACGTCAATGAAATTTACCACAGAAAAACTTGAAAATATTTACACAGCATTGCACACTGACCCGAATACGGGGCTTAGCGAATTACAAGCCGCTGAAATCCAAAAAGAAAAGGGCTTGAACAGATTTGATGAAGAAAAGAAAGAAACAGTTCTTCAGAAAATTTTCAGCCATATGCGGGATTTTACCACTATAATCCTATTCGCGGCAGCGGTAATTGCGTTTTGCTCGGCTTTATTTGCGCCGCCTAATGAATACGGCGAAGGCAAGAGCTTCACAGATGCAATTGTAATTTTCGCAATCGTTGTGCTTAATGTCACGCTCGCGGTACGGCAGGAGATGGGTGCGGAGAAGGCGCTGGAAGCTTTAAAACGCATGAACGCGCAAACTACTGTGGTTATCCGCGGCGGTCAGAAACTTGAAATAAACGCCGAGGAACTTGTCCCCGGCGATGTAATTGTACTTGAAGCCGGCGATATGATTCCCGCCGATGCGCGGCTTATAGAAGCCGTAAACTTAAAAGTCGAAGAAGCTGTTTTAACAGGCGAAAGCGTTTCTGTCGAAAAAGATGCAGAAGCTGTCGTTGATGAAAAAGCCCCGCTCGGCGACCAGTTTAACATGCTCTTTTCAGGCTGTTTAATCACGAACGGCAGAGCTAAGGCGGTAATCAGCGCAACGGGCATGAACACCGAAATGGGTAAAATTGCGGGATTGCTGAATACAACTAAAAAAGTCCGTACGCCGCTCCAAAAGAAGATGGACAAATTATGCAAATTTATTTGCGTTATGGCGCTTGCTTCGGGTGCTCTGCTGTTCATTCTGCAAATGATTTTCGATGTTGATATATGGTACAGACTGCTTAACTCTGTCGCGCTTGCTGTTGCCGCGATTCCTGAAGGTCTGCCGATTATTCTTACAATCACGCTTGCTTACGGTGTGCTTACAATGGCTAAGAAAAACGCAATTATACGCAAAATCCCCGCTGTTGAGTCACTGGGAAGCGCGTCGGTAATCTGCTCGGATAAAACCGGGACGCTGACGATGAATAAGATGACAATTCAAAAAGTCTGGTGCGTCAATCACGAGCCTGTGAACGCGGCAGATGAATTCACGCATGACGAGCGCGTTATGATTGAAATGATGGGGCTTTGCAGCAACGCTTCAATCGGTTTGCAAGGTGAGGAAGAAAAGGAAGTCGGCGACCCGACCGAAACCTCAATTATCCGGCTTCTCCGCAACAAACACATTGAGAAAGAAAGCCTTGACGCAATCCATCCGCGAGTTCATGAAATACCTTTTGATTCCGGCAGGAAACTTATGACTACGGTTCATGAATTAGAGGAAGAAGGACGGTATCTGTCAATTACAAAAGGCGCGTTTGACCGAATCCCGATTGAAGCTACTTCTGTCTGCGCCGACACTGCGCAGAAAATTCATGATAATTTTGCAGATAAGGCGCTTCGGGTTCTTGCCGTAGCTTATAAATACTACGACAAACTGCCGGAAAAGTTAGACGCAGATGAACTTGAAAACGGATTGACATTCGGTGGGCTTGTCGGAATGATTGACCCGCCGCGCCCCGAAAGTATTGAGTCGGTAAGAATCGCGAAAGAAGCCGGCATAAAAACTGTCATGATTACCGGTGACCATGCCGCGACCGCTTCCGCAATCGCCCGCGAAATCGGGATTCTGCGCGAAGGCGAAAAGGTAATCACAGGCGCGCAGTTAGCGGAAATGTCGCAGGAAGAACTCACAACCTCTGTTAAAGAATGCTCCGTGTATGCTCGTGTTACGCCTGAGGATAAAATCCGCATAGTGCAGGCGTGGCAGTCCTACCGTGAAGTCGTTGCGATGACCGGCGACGGTGTAAACGACGCCCCCGCGCTTAAAGCTGCCGACATAGGCGTTGCGATGGGTTCGGGGACAGACGTTTCTAAAAACGCAAGCGACATGGTTCTGACCGATGACAACTTTGCTTCCATAGTCACCGCTGTTGCGGAAGGACGCAGGGTTTACGACAATATCCGCAAAGTTATCATTTCGCTCATTCCCAGTAATATTTCCGAAATTCTTGCGATGATTGTAGGCTTTATAATATGGCGCGCTACGCCTTTTGCGGCGATTCAATTACTCTTTATTAACGTTGTCGCAGATGGGATTCCCGATTTATGTATGTGCCGTGAACCATTAGAAGATGAAGCCATGAAGCGCAAGCCAATCAGCAAAGACAAAAGTGTTTTTGCGTTTGGGCTGGGTACGCGGGTGATTTTGGTGGCAATATTGTTTACGATACTTGCTTTAACCGGGTATTTTATAGGCGCGTTTATTCC
>JAITFV010000095.1 GCA_031281115.1 Oscillospiraceae bacterium
GGGTAGAGTATTTATATAATGTGAGGTTAAAACGTGAGAAAAATTAAACCGTCAAATGAAAGTGAAATGATTTATGAGTTTTTGAAAATGGAACTTGAATCTGACCGTTTTAATAAAAAAATAAAAAACGTGTTAAATGATTTGAATGTTGACAGTAGTATTATTATAAATGGCGATATAACATCACGGAAAGAGAATATTTTAAGAGAAGAAATATTAAAACGGTTTAGAGGTTATAAAAACAAAGAATTATTTGAGGGTTTTCCAACAATTATTGAGTGGTTTTGGACTGAATTTAATTATAGTGATATTTCAAGAATAATCTATATAAATTACAGTTATTGGAATGAACTTTCAAACTACACAGGCTCACCTATTGAAGCGGCAAAAAATATTATGCTTGGAAAAACTGTATATGATGTGCCCAATGACAATTTTATCAAAGGTGCGGAAGAACTAAGAAAAGGACATAAATTTCCACCACTAATATTTTTAACAGACAAGAACGAACAACGCTATATTATACTTGAAGGTCACGGAAGAATGACTGCATACGGGATTGTTCCCGACTTGTTTCAAAACGTATCTGTGTTGCTTGGATATTGTAAAAGTGAAGAATTAAAAGAATGGTATGGTGAAATGCCGAACTGCCCGTTATAAGCATTATCTGCACATAACATAAAGTCAAACACGAAAGGAATGACAAAATGGGATTTTCCGATTTTTTCTTCGGCGATTATTCTAAAAAAGAATTAAAAAGAATGGAGCCGATGAAGCAGAAAACGTTAGAACTTGAAGCGATTTATGAAAAGATGAGTGACAGGGAACTGCAAGGGCAGACTGCAATTCTGCGCAGCCGTCTTGCCGGCGGCGAAACGCTTGATGATATACTGCCTGATGCTTTCGCGGTCTGCCGCGAAGCGATGTGGCGCGTAATCGCGATTAAACCCTATCCTGTGCAGGTACAGGGCGGAATTGTGCTTCACCAGGGCAGAATCGCCGAAATGAAAACAGGCGAGGGCAAAACTTTCGTTGCGGCACTGCCGTCATATCTAAATGGACTTACAGGCGAAGGCGTACACATCGTCACCGTCAACGACTATCTCGCTAAGCGCGACAGCGACCTCATCGGGCGAGTACATCGCTTCTTAGGGCTTACAATCGGGGTAATTGTACACGAAAAAAACGGCGAGGAACGCCGGGAAGCTTATGCTGCCGACATCACCTACGGCACGAACAACGAGCTTGGCTTCGATTATCTGCGCGACAATATGTGTGTGCGAAAAGAAGAAAAAGTTCAGCGGGGGCATCATTATGCAATCGTTGACGAGGTTGACTCTATTCTTATAGATGAGGCGAGAACGCCGCTGATTATTTCGGGGCGCGGGGATAAATCCTCAGAAATTTATCAGCAAGCGGATAAATTTGCGCGGAAGCTCAAGATGATTAAAGTTGTAGAGCTTGACAGCAAGGAGGAACACGATGACTACGAGGGTGATTACATTGTAGACGAAAAAGCAAGAACCGCGACACTGCTTCCCTCCGGCGTGAAAAAAGCAGAAGACTTCTTCAATGTAGAAAACCTCATGGAGCCTGAAAATATGACGACGCTGCACCATGTAAACCAAGCGATTAAGGCGCACGGAATCATGAAGAACGATGTGGATTATATCGTAGACGAAGGTGAAATCGTCATTATAGATGAATTCTCCGGACGTAAGATGCTCGGGCGGCGGTTCAGCGAGGGATTTCACCAGGCGATTGAGGCAAAAGAAGGGGTTAAAATCAAGCACGAAAGCAAAACTTTGGCGACTATTACTTTCCAGAATTACTTTAGACTTTACAGCAAGCTCTCCGGCATGACCGGCACCGCAATGACAGAGGAGCAGGAGTTTCGCGGAATCTACAGCCTTGACGTGGTGGAAATCCCGACAAACAGAGATATAATACGGGAAGACCGCGAAGACCAGGTCTTCAAAAACGAGAAGGGCAAGTTCACGGCGGCAATCCGGCAGATTAAAGAATGCCACGAAAAGGGACAGCCTGTGCTTGTCGGCACGATTTCAATCGAGCGCTCGGAACTTTTATCAAAGCTGCTTAAAAAAGAAGGCATCAAGCATGAAGTTTTAAACGCTAAAAACCATGAGCGTGAAGCGGAAATCGTAGCACAGGCGGGAAAGAAAAATGCAGTCACAATCGCCACGAATATGGCGGGGCGCGGTACCGACATTATGCTCGGCGGCAATCCCGAATACCTCGCAAAAGCGCAAATGCGGAAGGAAGGTTTTGAGGAAGATTTAATTCTTGAGGCTACCGGCTTCGCCGATACAGATAACGAAGAGGTTTTAAGTGCACGAACGAAATTTAAAACGCTTTTCGATAAATACAAAGAGCAGATAATCCCGGAATTTGAAGCTGTTAAGGAAGCCGGCGGCTTATTTATTCTCGGCACTGAGCGGCATGAATCGCGGAGAATCGACAACCAGCTCCGTGGACGTTCGGGCAGGCAAGGCGACCAAGGCGAAAGCAGATTCTTCATCTCGCTTGAAGATGATTTAATGAGGATTTTCGGCGGTGACCGCGTTCACGGCATGATGGAAACTCTCAGAATTGAAGAAGACCAGCCGATTGAAAACAGATTTCTCACCAAGGTAATTGAATCTTCGCAAAAGAAAATTGAGGGCAGAAACTTTTCAATACGCAAGAACGTGCTTGACTTCGATGATGTTATGTCGCAGCAGAGGACAACGATTTACAGTCAGCGTTCGGCGGTGCTTGACGGCGGCGATGTAAGCGAGAAAATCCGCTCTATGATTACGGATACGATGGACGAAGCTGTTGACACTTTCTGTCAGGGCGATGCTGCCGATGACTGGAATTTAACAGGACTGCGCGAGAGCTGGTCGGGTGTTTTGACAACTTCAAGCGATTTCAAATACAACCGCGATGAACTAAGTGAAATTACCCGCGAGGAAATCAAGGAGGAACTGCAAAAACGCGCAATTTCGCTTTATGAGAAGCGCGAAGAAGAATTCAAGCCCGAGGTAATGCGTGAACTTGAGCGGGTGATTCTGCTTCAAAACGTAGACAAAAAATGGATGGACCACATCGATGCAATGTCCGACCTGAAACAGGGTATTTATCTGCGTTCTTTTGCACAGCGCGACCCCGTTGTTGAGTACCGGCACGAGGGCTTCGCGATGTATGACGAGATGATTGCTTCAATACGCGAGGATACCGTGCGAATGGTGCTGACTGTGCAGATTCGGCAGAATGTGCCGTTGCAAAGGGTGCAGGTTATGAAACCGGACGCCGCAAACGCAGGTGTAAAAACGACTGTTAAGAAAACTTCAAGCGAGAGAGCCGGCGCGAACAACCCCTGCCCCTGCGGAAGCGGGAAAAAATATAAAAAGTGCTGCAGAGTGTGACGAACAATTGACAATTATAGTCCTTTAACTTAAAAAGCGTTTCGCTTTTTAAGTTAAAGGGGCTTGCGTTGTTGCGACAACGCCCGCTGCGCTCACGCAGCGGAAACCCGTTTAAATTGAAACTGTGGAACAGTTTTCAATTTAAACGATTATAAACGGGGAATTTTTATGGAGATTATAAAATATGACGGTTTTATGCCTGTTGATGAAGCGATGAAGGTTGACGACCCTTTGCTCGCCGTAATTTCTTTTGACGGCGAAAAAGCAATCATGAGCCATATTGACGAGGCTGTCGAGCATCATATTCTTCTTAGGAAAGCAGGCTTCACAGGCAACGAAATCGACGAGTTTTTCAGGATTGCGGTTGACCGCGCAGAGGGTGCAAGCTGGACATTTGTCTGCCCCGCGAATTACAAGAACATCTCCGATAAAACAAGGCGTATAGTGGCTTTTTATAAGGACGGTTTCTCGGTTATATCGAAGTTTCTCTCTGAAATAGGTTATCTTGTCGATATTTCGATTCCGAAAAGATACAGGCGGCATTTGGAGGAACTAAAATAAGCTGCACCGCATAAAATAATCAACGCGGCGCGGGACTCTGCCCAAACCGCTTAATATAGAAACACGCCGAGGGTAATAATCCTCGGCGGTGTTTTGTTTTACCAGGTGATTTCAATAACAGCGTCAAAATCGACCATGTAGTAATCGCTTTCAATATTGAAAATATCTCCGGAACTAATCACGCCGCTTTGATTCGGTGCGGTTACAATATGAACAGCGTGATTGACTCCGTCGTTGTAAATGAAATAGGTTATATGTTTACCCGTGAATTCATTAACGCTGTCGGATATTAATGTTAAGCCCGGTATATCAATTTCGCTGACAAGCACAGAACTGCCCATATTTGCAAATAAACGCGAAGCCGGGATTTCCCAAATATGAGCGCTGCGGCGTTCGCCTTTATAATTTCCGAACTGATATTCACCGATTCCTCGTTCAAACGTGACGAATTCGCCGCCGCCTGTCATTTTGCCACGCTTTACCTCAATCTCCCTTACCGTAAGCCCTAAATCCGCAAAAATATCAGTGTTCAGCCTCAAAGCCGTTGCAGCCTGTACTGCCGGGAGCCCCGCCGCTATCCGCAGAATCCTGAGCGCGTCTGCTGTTGTAATCGTACCGCTCAATCCGAGCCTTGTCATTTCTGCCTCGTTAAAAGTCTGAAGCCCCGCCGCCGCTCTAAGAACGGCAAGCGCGTCTGTTGTTGTAAGGGTGTCTGCAAAAGCAGGAACCGTAAACGTTAAAAACACAGCCGCAATAAGTAAAACCGAAATCAACTTTTTCATATGTTCCTCCAAAATTTAATTTACACCTTAAAATTATACCATAAAATTGCTGACGAGTCAATAATTTTATGATATAACTTGGAGAACTAATATAGCTGATTAAATTGAAAACTCTAAAGTGTTTTCTCGGCAAGCGGCGCTCGCCGCCAACGGCGGCAGACAGCGGTTCCCGCTGTCATAGAAATTTCACATTTCATATGGAATCGTTATATTATGATAATCTGCCAATTCTATCTGTTTGTCAGCACTCGCAAAAATAAAAGCCGGTAAAACCGGCTTTTATTTTTTATTAATGGCTGTACTTGCTCCTCACCTGGTTGATTTGCTGTGCGTCTGCGGCTTGCATCGGATACCAGCCGTTTTGCTGCATGGCTCCGAAAATCCTGTGCTGTATTGCAAGCGAATCGTTCAAGTTATGCTTAAACTGGCAGTGCAGCCCTTCGGTTGATGATTCCTGTGTTGCGTAGTGATACATCGCTGACAAGGTTTTCGCCGTGAGCAGAACGTCCTCGACATATTCTTTATCGGTCATAGCTTTTGGTGTTTGTGCGGGCATAAGTTTCCCCTTTCTTATTTAAAATTGCATTTTCACAGAAATAAACTCTATGAAAATTTTCGCTGCCGATAGCATTTTCGATGCTATAAATGATTTATTAAGTTGTTGAACTGCGTTTGGTGCTGCTGCGCGAGCCCGGACAGCATATTTTTAAGCTGCGGGTTCTGCACTTTACTCGCGTAATCCGTGCATTTTGTTTGAAGCTGGCGCTCCATTCCGAGCGAGTCTTCAAGGTAGAGTAGTTCTTTTGGTGTCATATTTCACCTTTCCTTTCGTAATCTATGGAAATATTATTTGTAAAATCTGACTTTTTATGCATTGATTTTATTTTCGGATTGTGGTATACTTTATAATATGGAAGAAAAAGTAAAAAGCATTAAACAAATAGCAGATAATCGCGCCGCCCGCCATGAGTATTTTATACTTGAGCGGCATGAGGCGGGGATTGAGCTGTACGGCACGGAGGTAAAATCCATCCGCGCCGGTAACGTTAATTTAAAAGAAGCGTGGATTGAAATCAAAGGCGGCGAGGCTTTTGTCGTTTCCATGCACATTTCTGCATACGAAAAAGGCAATATCTTCAACCGCGACCCGCTACGCCGCCGCCGCCTCCTTATGCACAAGCGCGAAATCAATAAGCTATACGCCGAGGTGAAGCAGGGCGGGCTGACGTTGATTCCGCTGTCGCTTTATTTAAAAGGGAGCAGAGTTAAAGTTCAAGTCGGGCTTTGCAAAGGGAAAAAGCTGTATGATAAGCGTGAAAGCATCGCTAAACGCGATTCGGAGAGAAGAGCGAAACGGGAAACGGGAAGGAATTTGGGATGAATTAAAACTTTTAAGGGTGCTTTCGCATCCTTAATTTTTATCAATAAGGGATTGCCAAGAAATAAAGTTGACATTTGAATGAATCAAACGTCAACGCTCGCCGCCAATGGCGGCGAACAGCGGTTCCCGCTGTCATAGCAATTTCGCATTTCATGCTTCAAGAAAAACCGCCCTCCTCGGGCGGTTTTCGCTGTTGTTTTAAATATTTCTGCTTACAATCTCCCTGCGCTTTCCGCGCTGTATTTCAACTTTGTCGCCATACCTCCGCGAATGTGACGTTCCTGTTTGTTTTTTTCGAGTACCGCCGCGACGTCTTTGTGCAGAGCGGGGTTAGTTTTTTCGAGTCTTGATGTTATATCTTGATGTACCGTACTTTTACTTATTCCGAACACTTTCGCGGCTTCTCTCACGGTCGCGTTGTTAGCGATGATGTACTTTCCCAGACTTACACATCTTTCCTGCTTCGTCCCATAGTCGGAAGCTGTTATTATCTTACGTTTCACTTATCGCCCCTCCGCTAAATCGGTTTATAGATTAATATGCGGGAAAGGGAGAATTAATTACATATTTGTAGGACGGCGGCTTGTTCGCGCAGGTTTTCATATGAATATTACAAATAAAATATGCTAATGATTTTATTAAAACTGACGATATAATATTAAACGTGGAGGGTTCAGGATGATTAAATCTTCTTTTTGGAACAAAAAACGCATATTTGTCACAGGTCACACCGGATTCAAAGGCACGTGGCTCTGCCGGATACTCGAGAATTTAAGCGCAGATGTTACCGGATACGCTCTCGCGCCTCAAACTACTCCCAATCTGTTTGAAAATTGTAAACCGGATATTAACTCTGTAATCGGTGATATCAGAGATTACAACGCGCTTTCACGCGCTTTTAAAAACGCAAATCCCGAAATAGTGATTCATATGGCAGCGCAGCCCTTAGTGTTCGAATCATACAAGGAGCCGCGCTATACCTACGAAACAAACGTGATGGGGACAGTTAATATCCTCGAATGTGTAAAAAAAAGCAGCACTGTAAAATCTGTTTTAAATGTCACAACCGACAAAGTTTATTTGAATCCGGGTCACACTGAAGGATACCGTGAAGACGAAAAGCTCTGCGGTTTCGACCCTTATGCGAACTCGAAATCATGCTCGGAGCTCGTGACCTACAGTTATAAAAAATCATTCTTGGACGCACTCGGAGTAGCTGTTTCGACCGCACGCTCCGGGAATGTAATAGGCGGCGGGGATTTTTCTGAAAACCGCCTGATTCCCGATTGTGTGCGGGCGGTTTCAAAAAATGAAACAATAAAAATCCGCAATAAAAACTCAGTGCGGCCATATCAGCATGTCTTGGATACGCTTTTTGCTTACTTATTAATTGTCGAGAGCCAAGCTTCCGGCGAATATAACATAGGCCCTCACGAAAGCGATTGCGCGACGAGCGGAGAACTCGCGGCGATGTTCTGTAATGCATGGGGAGAAAACGCAGGCTGGGAGCCTATTTCAATTGATAATCCGCACGAGGATAATCTTTTAAAATTAGACTGTTCTAAAATTGAGCGCGAACTGGATTGGAAGCCTTCCTGGGATATCGGGAGAGCGGTTGAAGAAACAGTATTGTGGCATAAAACATATTTAAACAAAGGCAGCATTGAATCAGTCATGTCCGAACAAATCGGTGAATTTATACGGCGGTGAATTAACAAATATAACTCACCGCCGCATAATCGTTTTTTACCTGCGAAACCCTGTTATCCATTTCTTAAATGGATAACAGTATTAACATCTTTTGCAGTCAGCAAACCTTGTTTATATTTTCATTAAGTCCTTTCTTCACCAACGAAGACTGAAAACAACGTTTTCCCCGTTTCAGTCGTATTTTGTTTCAAACTTATGCCTCTGTTGTATGCACATGTTCGCTGTTTTCATGCACTAACAACGCTTAATTTTAAAGCATCTCGGTTTTCAGCTCATAATACACTACGCTGTCTTCCGGTTTCGCCCATACCTCACGGAAGCCGAGCTTTTTATATACATGGCGTGCGCGGTGGTTGTTTATATCTACATCTAAGATGATTTTCACATAATTGTAATTTGTAAATAATTCGTCGATTAAGATACGCAGAAACCGCGTACCATAACCCTTATCGCGCATAGCAGGTTCAATTTCAATGCTGATTTGCGCTATTTTATTACCCATGTTATGACAATTCATCTCACCGACAGGCTGACCGTCAACTTCAATAATTAACTCCATATAGTTATCGTCGGGCGTTACGCTGCGAATCGTCAGTTCATCCTTTTTTATAAACATTGGCTTTTTCCTTATACAGCAAATCTTGTTGACATTTGATATAGTCCTTTAACTTAAAAAGCGTTTCGCTTTTTAAGTTAAAGGGGCTTGCGCTGTTGCGACAGCGCCCGCTGCGCTCACGCAGCGGAAACCCGTTTAAATTGAAACTGTGGAAC
>JAITFV010000141.1 GCA_031281115.1 Oscillospiraceae bacterium
AATAAACCAGTTTATTGGATTTTAGTATAAAGAAAGGACTTACAAAAAATGAAGAAGAAAATAACCGCCTTAATTATAGCGGCAACGATGATTTTAGGGCTTAGCGCCTGCGCAGATACGAGGAGCGCGCTTACTGTTAACGGCGAGAGCGTTCGCGCCGGCGAGTATATTTATATGCAAATCAACGCAGCGCAGGAAGCCGCCGAGAGGTTCATGGAGCTTTATCCCGATGTTGTTATCCACGAGGAGGGCTTTGACTTTTTTTCACAGGAAATAGACGGGAAAAGCTTTGGCGGCTGGGTTAACGACAGAGCGGTTGAGCTGCTCACGGAAATGGCGGCTGTCGCGGTGCTTTTCGGAGAACTCGGCTTGGAATTTTCCACTGGAGATGAGTTTGAAGTGCGCCGCAGCGTGGATGCCATGTGGGGCAATCCCGATGTCCGGGCTTCTTTCGGACTGGATTATGATACGTTCGGCGATTTTTATGAAGATATAGGCGTAGGGAAAGAATCAATTGTATCGGTTCTTTTGCACGGCATGAGAGAAGAAATGGTTTTTTTCGCGATTTTCGGCGAGGACGGCACAGAGGCGGTTCCGCAGGAAGAAATAAGCAGCTATTTTGAGCAGAATTTTGTGCGTTACCGTGTAATTAAAATGTCGTTTTTCAACTTAGGCGATGCGGAGGTTATCGACCTTGAAAATATGGCTGAGGACTTTGTAAACAGGTTCAATGCAGGCGAATCGTTCCTTACGCTGATGTATGAATACGATGATTTTGTTGCGGCGCGGGATGCAGAAAACGATGTTTGGGATTTCGATGATTTTGATTTTGATTTCAGTTTTGATGATTTTGATTTTGAGACATCTGAAATTGAAGAATACGATGACTCCGCGTTACCGCAGGATGATGAAAATGCAGAATACGACGACCCCGCTTTACCGCAGAGCGATGAAAATGCAGAATACGACGACCCCGCTTTACCGCAGAACGATGAAAATATAGGACACAACGACTCTGCCGTGTTGCAGGAAGAAATATTCATCGAAGACCTCAACGACTTCGACAGACTTGAAAAAATCGGCGTACCTTCATTCCTGCCGGAGCATGTACAGGAATTCCTCCTCACCATACCAATGAACACAGCGGCGGCATATGACGATACAGACGATATTTATGTTTTAATTCCGCTTCCGGTTCTTGAGCGCGAAGACTGGCTCGAGTGGTACTCTGAATCCCTGATTTTTGAAATGATGGAAGATGAATTTACAGGTAGAATTACGGCGAAAGCAAGCACTTTAAATGTAGTGCTGAATGAAGCCGCTATCAGAAGATACAAACCCGAAACAGCTGCAAGAAGGCTGCTGCAGCCGTGGCTGTAGACAATGAACAATTAATGAGGAACAAAGTTTGAAACAAAATACGACTGAAACGGGGAAAACGTTATTTTCATTCTTCGTTGGTGAAGAAAGGACTTAATGAAAATATGAATAAACTATTGTCAGCAGTGCTTATTATGATGATGATTTTAACGGCTTCGTGCAGCGGCGAAGCCGTTCCGGTCTTGATTGATATTCCCGATGATGAAATTACAGATGTCGGCGGAGAACCTGACGAACAGCCGGCAGACGAAGAAGAACAATTTACAGTTGATGATGAACCGGAACTGCCGCCCGAATACATAACAATCCGTGCAGTCGCGGTCGGCGATAATTTAATACATTCATCAATTTATAATCAGGCAAATATACGGGCGGGCGGCGGCGATAATTACGATTTTGCCCCCGCTTACGAAAGAATACGGCACTTGGTTGAAGGGTATGACTTAAGCATGATAAATCAAGAGACTTTAGTCAATAACGTCTACCCGCCCTCAAACTGGCCGCACTTCAGCACACCGGGCGCGCTCGGCGACCTTATGATTGAAATGGGCTTCAACGCTTTCACAATTGCAAATAACCACACGCTCGATATAAACACAAGCGGGCTAACCGCAAGCCTTGATTACTGGAACGGTAAAATCGGGCAGGGTCACGACATTGCCGTTGTCGGTGCATACTATGATGCCGGCGACCGTGCAAATATACGCACACTTGATATAAACGGCGTAGTTTTCTCATTTCTCGGTTACGCGGAAAGCCTTAACGGTCTTGACAGCTGGCTTATTCCTCCGGTGGAAGTCGGCAGATTCAGCAATGCGGAAATGCCTGTGATTTTAGCGGAAATCGAAACCGCGAAAACTATTTCCGATGTCTGCGTGGTTTTCCTGCACTGGGGAACCGAGGATTGGGACCAAATTGAGGAATATCAGCGCGTAGCGGCTCAGGCGATGGTCGATGCAGGCGCGGATATAATCCACGGCACTCACCCGCACGTTCTGCGCGATGTTGAATTTATTACAAGAGAAAGCGACAGCACACAAGCCCTCGTGATGTATTCGCTCGGGAATTTCATCTCGTCGCAAATAGTACCGCAGACGATGATTTGCGGGATTTTTGCCTTTGATATTATTGTAAATAAAGAAACGCGCACAATTGAAATAACAGACTTGCGAATCACCCCGGTTATAACCCACTATGAGAGCGGGCATACCAACGTCCGGCTGTATCCGCTCGCCGAGTATACGCGGGAACTTGCGGCTGTACACGGGATTGAATCGCACCCGTCTTTCAGCCATACGTATCACGGTGGACTGTGGAATTATGATTATATTTATGAGGTTTTGAAAAGAACAGTCAGACCGGAGTTTTTGAATTATGAATTTTGATAGGCTCTAAACCAACTGCTTCTTCAGCTCATCTAAAATTTTCCGCTCCTTGCGCGATACCTGCACCTGACTCATTCCGAGCGCCTCGCCCGTTTCGCCCTGCGTTTTGTTGCCCCAGTAACGCAGGATAATCAACTTCCTGTCCTCGGGTTCAAGCTGACCGAGCGATTGCTTGAGCGCAATCAGTTCCGTTAATTTTACCTGCGGCGCGACTACGGGCAAATCATACTCGCTGCCTGACTCGTCGCTGTCCGTAAGCGAAAGCGGCGGCATATTTACTGACAAAGCCTCGCTCACCTGCTCAATTGTTATGTTTAATGCGAGCGCAATGTCCGACAAGCGCGGTTCCTGTCCGTTGCTGTTTTGTGAAAGCTGCTCACGAACGCGCGCAACCTTGAGCGATAATTCTTTTAAGCCTCTGCTTACTTTAACTGCGCCTCCGTCACGGAAGAGGCGTTTTATTTCGCCTAAAATTACCGGTACGGCATAAGTCGAGAACTGCAAGCCCCTGCCCTTATCGAAGTTATTTCCCGCTTTTACAAGCCCGATACAACCTGCCGAAAACAACTCCTCATACTCGATTCCGCGCCCACGAAAGCGGTTCGCGAGCGAGTGAACGAGCCCCATGTTGCACTTGGCAAATTCATTAGTTACAAGACTATTCATATCTTGATTTTACGCGCTTGGTCATGATTATACTTGTACCTTTGCCGAGCCGCGAGGTTACGCGGAGCTTGTCCATAAAGCTCTCCATCACGGCGAAGCCCAGCCCTGCGCGCTCCCCTTCCTCACACGTACTGAACAATGGGAGCATCGCCTGTTTAACGTCGGCAATGCCCAGCCCTTTGTCCTTGATTCGTATGTAGAAAGTATCTCCCTCAATAATACGCCCGACAATTTCAATATCAGCGATTTTATCGGGGTAGGCGTGAACGATGCAGTTCGTTACCGCCTCGCTGACCGCCGCCTTGATGTCGTTTATTTCCTCGACAGTCGGGTCAAGCTGCGCCGCGAACGCAGCAACCGCCGCCCGCGCAAAGGATTCGTTGCGCGAGTGACTGGGGATTATAAGCCGAAAATAATTATTAATAATCATAGCAGATTATTAACCTCCTGTTTCGTTGTACTCGATTAACTTAAAATTCTATAAATTTTAAGTTAATCGGGATTGCGCTGTCTGTGGACAGCGCCCGCAAACCGCAGTTTGCGGAAACCCCTTTAACTTAAAAAGCGAAACGCTTTTTAAGTTAAAGGACTATAACATAGGCGCAAGCCCTGCGAGTTTTATAAGTTTCTCGACATAACCGGAAGCATTTTTAATGATTACTTGCCCGCCATAGCCTTCGGCGATTCGCTTGCGCCCTAAGATAAGCCCGATTCCCGAACTGTCCATGAAGCTGACACCGCTGAAATCCAGCGCGAGCAGGCGCGGCGTGTGCTGCTCTATCTGCGCATCGATTGTTCCGCGGAGCGACATTAGGCTGTGATGGTCTATTTCGCCCGAAAGCATGACGGTCAGGCGTTCACCGCTGTTTATAATTTCCAAAAAGTCAGCCCCCCATGATAATTAACAATTGACAATGAACAATTTTGGTGGCCGCTTCGCGGCACCGCAATTGTTTGCTATTTATTATTAATTATAACAAGAGGGAGTTGAAAATATTGTCGGAACGGGGAGGGGGATAAAAAATCACTGCTGCTTTTAAACGAGTCTCTTGCAATGCGTCAATAAAGATTGACAAAAGGAAATATAGTATGATATAATCATTTCAAGAGGCAGTTCTGCGGCTTGTGAGCAGCGCCAACCCTAAAATTTGTCAAATTAAGGACGTTAAATGAAAATCATCGACTCCCACGTGCATATCTATCCCGATAAAATCGCCGAGCGCGCCTCACAAAGCATATCAGATTTTTATGACATTCCGGTTAAATACGACGGAACGATTAACAAGCTGCTTGATATCTGCAAGCGCAGCGGCGTTATAAACTGCGTTGCCTGTTCTGTTGCGACCGAGCCTGAAAAAGTCCCCGCAATTAACGATTTCATGGCGAAATGTGCAGAAGAGAGCAACGGCTTCTTCGCCTGCTTAGCCGCCCTGCATCCCGATATGAGCGAGCTTGAAATCGAAGCGGAACTTGCGCGCGCCGAAACCTTAAAGCTGCGCGGAATCAAGCTTCACCCCGACATTCAGCGGTTCAAGATTGACTCTCCCGCCGTGTTTAAAATCTACGAACGTGCGGAGGGCAGATTCCCGATTTTGTTTCACACAGGCGATAAAAGATATAATTTTTCAAATCCTGAAAGGCTCGCAAATGTCCTGCGTGAATTCCCGAGACTTACAGCTGTCGGCGCGCACTTCGGCGGCTGGTCGGAGTGGGGTGACTGCGGGTGCTTAGAAGGTTTCGAGAATCTTTACGTTGATACCAGCAGTTCACTGTACGAGCTTGAACCTGCCCGCGCAAACGAATTAATAAATATGTTTGGTGAAGAGCGGGTTATGTTCGGGACGGACTATCCAATGTGGGACGCAGACGATGAGCTTGTTTTCCTTAAAAAACTTAACTTGTCTGAACGCGCTGAGGAGTTGATTTTCTATGAAAACGCAAAAAGATTATATAATCTATAGCAATTCCACATTTCATATGGAATTGCTAAACGAAAATTTATTTAATGTGGGGAATTAATATGCCGCGAAATGAAAGAACCCGCGAAGAACGATTCGACAAGTTCCTGCACGGTTTAGACAATAATTATGTAGATTCACACCCTACGGGCAAGCCGCTCCCTGCCCTCAGCGATGCGGAACTCGAAAAGTTAATAAATGAACTTACGCCTAAAATTAAAAAGAATGCTGTTGTTGCCAAAGTTTGCGCGATTATAGCAACAATCTTTTATATACTTGCTCGTTTTGAGACTTTCGGTCCGGGCTTGTTAATCGGTTCTATCGGATTAATAGTTCTTGCGGTTTTTACCGGTGAAAAGGTTGCGCGTTACAAGAAACGCTTGAAATGCGTTGTCAGCAATAACATAGTCCGAGGTGTTTTAAACGATAAATTTGAGCTTGATATTTACGCGCCCGGAAGCCACATCCGGCAGAGCATAATAGAATTTACAGATTTGTTTCCGAAATGGAACAGAATCAGCGGAAGTGATTTAGTTGAGGGGACATACAAAGGCGTGAAGTTTTCTTTTTCGGATTTACTTCTCAGGCATGAAACAGGAAGCGGCAAAAACAGAAAAGTCGTGACAAGATTTAAAGGGCAGTGGTTAATTATAGAGCTTTCAAAAGAGATTCCGCGGGGAGTTCAGCTAAGAGCGCGCATCGGTGAAGTGGGTGTAGGAAGAAAAATAAAGTCTGACATTGAAACCGAGAACATAGAGTTTAATCAAAAGTTTCAAATAAAAACAAGAGACCCGCACACAGCGTTTTATGTTTTGACACCGCATTTCATGGAATATATACTAAATGCGAAAAGACGTGCAGGCGCGCAGGTTTTCATGAGTTTTGACAGGAATCAGATTCACATCGCATTACATAATGGCAGGGATTTATTTGAACCAAGCAATAAAAAACTTTTCGCCGTCAGTAATATCGCAACGCTCCGTATGCAGATGCAGTGGGATGTGAACTATATTACAAATATAATTGACGAGTTTTTACTAAATGAAAATTTATTCGGCACAACCGCCCTGCCCAACGAGCTTCCCTCCGCAGAGGGAAATAATCAAACAGGAGGAGAAATTTGAAAGAAATCTAAAGATTTCTTTCAAACCCGTTGGTTTGTGCTTCAAAAACGAACTCGGCACAAATTCTCCTCAAGAGAAAGGAATGGTCATAAACATGGCAGCAGTTGCAATTATTTGCGGGATTCTTGTAGTCATCGGCATTATTATTTTATCATGGTGGATAGGCACGAGCAACAATTTTCACCGCAAAACAATCAAAATCAAGGAGGCGCTTTCGGGAATCGAAATCGCGCTCACCAACCGCTTCGACAAGCTCACAAAGCTTATGGATGTAGCCAAAGGCTTCGCCGCGCACGAGAAAGAAACCCTCTCGATGGTGATTTCCATGCGCAAAGGCATGAACATAGGTGAACTTAATCAAGCCGCCGCGCAGTGCGACCAGCTCATGGCGCGCATAAACGCAGTTGCGGAGGCGTACCCCGAACTCCGCTCGGCTGAGATGTTCAACGAGCTTCAAAAAGGAATCCGCGAAGCCGAGGCGCACCTGCAAGCCGCCCGCCGGCTTTATAACAGCAATGTTACGCTTTTTAACACCGCTATTCTTGTTTTCCCGACGAGCATAGTCGCCAACGCGAAACATCTGCAGAAGTTTGATTTCTTTGAGGCAGAGGAAACGAAGAAAGCTGATGTGAAGATTAGTTTTTAGGGTTGTTGTGTAGGGAACGACGCCCTCGGCGTTCCGAGCAAAACGCAGTTTTGATTAGCGGTCGATGTAGGGAACAACGACCTCGGCGTTCCGAAAAATTATAAACAAAAAGAAACGGCGGAAGCCGTTTCTTTTTGTTTAATTCGTAATACTCGCGCTGCCGCTCGTTAAATCTGCCGTGACCCTCTGCCTGTTGCTCCCGCCTGCAATCACGGAACCCGACCTGTCGAGTCTGCCCGAGTCGCCATCTAAGTCATATTTCATGCTTCCGCTGGTTCTCGAGAAGTTTATATCCGCGCCGCTTCCCCGGGGAACTGTTATATTTGCATTTCCGCTGGTGATTCGCAGATTCAGGTCGCCGTTCCATTCGGCAAAGTCAACGCGCGCGGTACCCGAAGTCATGCGGATGTTGCCGCTTCCCGAAAGCCCGGTAATCTGCTGACTCCCCGACGTTAAATATATGTCATAGGTCGCGGACGGGAAGCCGTTAATTGTAATATTTCCGCTCGTTGAGTGACTGCGCAGATGATTCGCGTTATTATCGTGGTTATAATCAAGCGTCACGCTTCCGCTCGTGATATTCACATGAAGATTATCGGTTTCAGGCAGCTCACCGTTTAGTCTGCCGCTCGTAAGTTCAATGCTGATTTTATTATAAAACTCTTGCGGTAATTCAATACCAAGTGCGGAACGGCTGCTGTTCCAACCCCAAATCCAGTTCCAGCCCCGCCTGAATATTGCTCCTTTTTCTCTTACAATAAGCGTATCGCCGTTGATTTCCGCGGAAAAGATAATGCTCGTGTTATTACCCTCGTAATTGACCCGCGTTATGCCGTCGGGAGAAACCGAAATGTTTGCGCGGGCGATGAGAACGCCGATTTCAATATTATCAAAGGTTTCCTCAAATGTTTTTGAAATTTCAAAAGGCTCCCCTGTTATATTGCCGCTCCATCCGATATAAAAATTACCGCTTTCGATTATATTCGCGATACCGACCCCTGTTACCCCGACAGAAATTATTAATCCGGCAAGCGATATAACAAACAGGCAGGAAAATACAACAGCCCATACTTTCATTATGCGCTCACCTCCTGTTTTTTAAAGACCGGACGCCCGACAATCATGTTTCCGTGCCAGTCAATCACGCATTTAATAACTTTCACGAACAGCTTCACGAACGCTGCGCCGAGCAACGCGAACAATCCGCCGAGCGACAGCAGCATAAGCCCTACAAAGAACGTGACAACTCCCGGAAGCGGCGAGAAGAAATTGGCGAAACTTGCTCCGAACACGCCGCCAATCATGGTTGTAATCCCCAAAACCACAAGCGCGAACGGTACGGCTAAAAACGCAACCATAATCCCGAAAAGCGCAGGAATTGCCCAAACGAGTATAAAAATATCAACACAGATTACAGCAATCAGCCCGCCCGCATTGAAGCTGCCGTAATTATTATAATTGTAATTATTTTGATAATCCGGCGGCGGAATATTTTCTCTCGGACGGGCAGCGTTGTTCGACCCTGCGGTCTGCCTGTTTCTCTTGCCGAAAAGATTTATTTTTATCCCGCTGTTCTCATAGTCAGCGTATGCCTGATTATATTCCTGCTGCGGAGAGGGAGGCGGAATGTCTTCTGTCGAAAAATGTGTGGGCTGCGGTTCTTCTTGCGGTTGGGATTCCACGGCAACCACAGGATAAATCTCATCTTCCGCGTATTGCTTCGCGATTTCGGAAATACTGCCGAGCTTCGCGCAGATTTCGGCTTCGGAAAGCCCCTGCGCGGTGCTGTCTGCGAAGTGCAGCTCAAAATCTGCGATGATTTCACTCTTGTCAGTAATTCCCGCGCGCCCGAGTTCCTTCTCAAGACCCGTCAAAAATTCATTTTTAGTTTTATACATATTTTCATCAAGTCCTTTCTTCCGTAATTAGTTTTTCGATACTTTCGGAAAATTCGCGCCACTCGCTTTCTTGGCGCTGCTTCTCGGCTTTGCCGCTGTCGGTTATCTGGTAATACTTGCGAGGTGGGCCTTCCTGCGATTCGACTATATATGAGGTTATGCTCCCGTTGTCCTTGAGCCTTTTTAATAAAGGATAAATCGTTCCCTCGGTAATATGCATGCTCTCGGAGATTCGGTTTACAAGCTCGTACCCGTAGCAGTCTCCGCGGCAAACTATGGCAAGAACACAAAGCTCAAGCGTTCCGCGTTTTAATTGTGAGTTAATAATTACCAACCCCCTTGACAATTAACAGTGTGCAATTATTTTTATATCAGGACTGTCAACTTATATAGGTTTACTAAACATTTCCACTAACTTCCGAATGAACTGATTTTCGAGCAAGTTTTTTGCCGGACAAGACGAATTTTCGTAGTAATATAGTCCTTTAACTTAAAAAGCGTTTCGCTTTTTAAGTTAAAGGGGCTTGCGCTGTTGCGACAGCGCCCGCTGCGCTCACGCAGCGGAAACCCGTTTAAATTGAAACTGTGGAA
>JAITFV010000144.1 GCA_031281115.1 Oscillospiraceae bacterium
TTCCACAGTTTCAATTTAAACGGGTTTCCGCTGCGTGAGCGCAGCGGGCGCTGTCGCAACAGCGCAAGCCCCTTTAACTTAAAAAGCGAAACGCTTTTTAAGTTAAAGGACTATATTACCGCTTGAAAGAAATTTAAAGATTTCTTTCAAACTTTTCCCCTTTTTAAATCAAAACGCCTTCGGTACGCATAGTTCCTTAAACCTCTCAATCGCATAACCATCCGTCATTCCCGAAATGAAATCTGCTGCTGCTCTCTCCGTCATGCTCTTCGTGTAATGTCTGAACAGCACTTCAATCACGAACGCCGCCTTATCCTTTTCGGTGTTGATTTCCTGCTTTTGATAAACTTTCTCAAACATAAAAGCGCGCAAGTCGTCATGCGCTTTTTTAGTTTCGCTGTCGTAGCGTATTTTTTCGGCAGAATTCGCGAGAATTGAGTTAATAAGTGCGGTTATCCGCGCTTTTTTTGAACTTCCGAGAACCCGCACCGAACCCGCCGGCAGCTCCTCCTCGGTCAAAACCCCCGCACGAATCGCATCTTCAATATCATGGTTTATCTAAGCAATTTTATCCGAAAACTGCACAACCTGCCCCTCTGATGTTCTCGGGCAGCCGTTCGAGCCGTGATTTAATATACCGTCGCGAACCTCGGCGGTCAAATTTAGCCCTTCGCCTTCCTTATCGATTACGTCAACCACCCGCAAGCTCTGCACGTTATGGCGGAAGCTTTCTCCGCAAGCCGCGCTGTAAACCGCGTTCAGCGCTCTTTCTCCGTCATGCCCGAAAGGCGTATGCCCTAAGTCGTGTCCCAGCGCAATCGCCTCAGTCAAATCTTCATTAAGCCGCAGCGCGCGCGCAATTGTCCGTGCAATCTGCGCCACTTCAAGCGTGTGCGTGAGGCGCGTTCGGTAATGTTCCGACCTTGGCATCAGAAAAACCTGCGTTTTGTGCTTCAAGCGGCGGAACGAGTTACTGTGAATAATCCTGTCTCTGTCGCGCTGAAAGTCAGTCCTCAGCGGGCAGGGTTCCTCGGCGCGAACGCGCCCCGCGCTGTTTTCCGAGAAGCAGGCGCGCTCCGAGAACAGCAGTTTCTCATTCCTAAAAGTAATTTCTCTCATAATTATTTCTACAATATTCTACCCCGCTCACCTTTTTTTCTTCAGAAATTCGGAGAATTAACCAAAATCGAAGCACTCTCTTTGTATGAAATCCACAACAATTGCGCCGCTGCAAGCTTCGGTTAAATCTGCCGTGAACTTCTCTGCAATCTCTTCAAGAACAACGAGTGTAAGCGTTATATTTTCGCCGAAATCGCGGCTTTCCACGTGTAAACCTTTTTTTTTTTTTTTTTGTACAACCTTGCTGTAGAGCGGGTATTCGAGAGTCACTCGGAGTTTCTGTGCAACGGACATTTCCCGGATTCCCGCCTTGTCAACTGCAAGCGAAGCCGCCTTTGAATATGCCCGCACAAGCCCGCCCCCGCCGAGCATAATCCCGCCGAAATACCGCACCACCACGCAAATTACGTCGGTCAAGCCCTCTTTTGTAAGTACGTCAAGAATCGGCGCGCCCGCTGTTCCCGACGGCTCGCCGTCGTCGGAATGGCGGCTCATACTCCGTAGAACATACGCATAACAATTATGATTGGCTTTTCGGTTGGCAGCGCGGATTTCCTCAAGAAAAGCGAGCGCTTCATGCTCATTTGCGACAGGCTTGATATATCCGGTGAACTCGGATTTTTTCTCTGTGAACGATGCACAGGCTTGAGTTTTTGGAGTGTTATAAGAAACTATCATAAGATTTTACCTTCGCCGCAACGGCAAGAAACCGCCCGGCTTCAAGCGAGCGGTTAGATTAACCGATACTTCTCTGAACAAACAAAGTTTGTTCAGAAACATGGATTGCGCTGTTGCGACAGCGTTGGATTTATTGCTTTTCAATATTATATTTCTTGTTAAACTTAGAAACGCGGCCGCCGCTGTCGACCAACTTCTGCTTACCCGTGAAGAACGGGTGACATTTTGAGCAGATTTCCACCTTTATTTCTTTGCGGGTGGATTTTGTGTTGATGATTTCGCCGCATAAGCATTTTATGGTCGTTTCCTCGTAATTCGGATGTATATCCTGTCTCATTCCCTTTTCACCGCCTTTTTACTTCTGTAAACCCAATTTAATTTACAGCGTCGAAGCTTCAAAAACAACGTTTTCGCTCGCGATTTCCTGTAAACCTATTTCGGTTTCCACCGCTAACGCCTTGATAGGTCTCGAAGCTCTCTCAACCTTACCCGAACGCAAACATCTTGTGCAGGCGTGAACGCGGCACGGTGTCCCGTTGACAACAGCTTTAACCTTTTGAACATTAGGTTTGAACGACCTGTTTGTACGTCTGTGCGAGTGTGAAAGTTGGATTCCGAAAGCGGTAGATTTCCCGCAGACTCCGCATTTTGCCATTGTCTACACCCCCTTCTTGCAATTAATAATGAATAATTAATAGTTAATAATTAGACACGCTTTAACAGTATAGCAGATTTGAGAGGGCAAGTCAAGAGTTTTTTCAGAAAAATTTTGAAAGTCGAGATTATTTGACAATTTTTTGCTTACATGATAAAATCAAAATGCGGAAATCGCAAATGTTCAAGTCCGTTGCAAAAAGGCGATACCGTGAAAACGGCGGTAGGTGGTCAAATCCTCCCTCGGGAACGAGGTGATGTCATGGAGTGGTTGGAATTTCTGACTCTCTCATTGGTTGTATGTAACGTTCTGCGACTGATACATGAATATAAACAAAGGAAATAACCACCTTACTCTCCAATGAGGTGGTTATTTCGATAACAAATTCAAATTGAGGGTGACCGCTTACCGGGTCGCCTTTTCTATTTGCATTGTAACATAAAATGATTGCGTTGTCAACCCCCCGCGAAAAGGTTAGGCTATGTTAGACAAGTGTATTGATTCATATAGTCGTTTAACT
>JAITFV010000148.1 GCA_031281115.1 Oscillospiraceae bacterium
ACGACTATGGTTGCGGTGAAACCGCAACTCGCCGCGTAGCGAGCGAAAATTTAGATTGGATTCATTCCAATCTAAATTTAACTAACTATAATAATTGTCACGGTAATTTGCGCGCTTATAGTTATGGTAACATAAGACTCGCGAAGGAGGAACTTGAATATTGGATAACACGTTTTTAGCCATGCTCTTCCGTATGAGGCATATCAGCAGATGGAGCCTTATGTTCAACACGCAGCAGGAAAACCTCATGCAGCATACGGTGGAGTGCGCGTTTATTACGCATTTCCTTGCCATTGTCGGGAACTGCTGTTTTAATAAGAACTACAACGCTGATAAGCTCTGCGCTTATGCCTTGTTTCACGATGTTTCCGAAGTGCTGACAGGCGATATGCCGACACCGGTGAAATATTTTAACGAGGAAATCAAATCAGCGTATAAAGACATTGAAAAAGTTGCCTGTGAACGGCTTCTTATGCACTTGCCGCCGGAGCTTCGCGAGGTTTATTCCGCTTACTTAGATTTCGGAAATTTAAGTGCAGATGAGCGCAAACTAATTAAAATCGCGGATAAACTCTGCGCTTATCTTAAATGCACTACTGAACTTAACGCTTCAAATAAAGAATTTGAGGCGGCATGCAGCAGTATACGCAGGCAGCTTGAAACCCTTGCGGAGGAAAACGAAGAACTGCGCTACTTCTTGAGCAATTGCACCGATTCGTTCACCCTGTCGCTTGATAATTTGAAAGGTGCGCTGTGAAACCTTGGAACAGAATTTGCAAAGCAAGGAAAACGCCGTTATAAACAGCGTTTGTGAGAAAAAAGGACATATGAAATACTCGTGCATTATTTGGGACTGGAACGGAACGCTTTTAGATGATGTAAGCTGGTGCGTAGATGTAATTAATCGTATGCTGGCAAGAAGAAAACTTAATATCTTCGGTGAAATCGCCGATTATCACAGGGTTTTCTCGTTTCCGGTAATTGATTATTACAAGAAAATAGGTTTTGATTTTGAAAAAGAACCGTTTGAAGATTTAGCTGTTGAGTACGTCGAGGATTATTATTCCGGAAAATTTAAGTTGCATGAAAATGCAGAAAAAATTCTCGCGGAAATCCATAAAAGAAACATTAAGCAGGTAATTTTGTCTGCTTCTGAAATTAATTACTTAAAAACGCAGCTTTCCTGTTTCGACATTGAAAAATATTTCGATGAAATTCTCGGGATTTCAGATATTTACGCAGGAAGCAAATTTGAAATCGGCTTGGAATTCATGAAGCGGAATAAAATTGAAAGCGCTTTGCTTGTCGGTGACACAGAACACGACTTTGAAACAGCAAAGCGGCTCGGTGCCGATTGCATATTAATTTCTAATGGACACCAAAGCAAGGAACGGCTTGCAACTCTCGGCGTTCCTGTGCTTGACAGTATTTCTGATGTTTTGGGGGTGAGTCTCTGACATGCTCGAATCCTCTCGCTTTACTGTTTTAGACGAGCAGTTTAAATGCTCGGTTTGCGGTGCGGAAATTATGCCGCTCGGTTACACCTCCCGCGACCATTGCAGCAAGTGCCTCTGCTCAATTCACTTAGACATAAACCCGGGTGACCGCCAAAGTAACTGCGGCGGCGTACTTGAACCTATTGGCGCGGAGCAGGGGAGGAAAGGCGCGAAAATTATCTACAAGTGCAAAAAATGCGGCATGAAAAAGAAAAATATCGCCGCGAAAGACGACGATAATGAGATGATTATAAAGTTGTTCGGGACTCCGCTCACATAATATGAACCTCATATTTACTTTCGGAAACATCGTAACCCATTTTACCCAGCTCGGCAAAGAGCTGGTATTTTCTTATTCCCGTAGTGTCAAAATCTACAGCTACGCTGTTTCTCGCTGTGTTCATGCTCACGGATATTACGCCCGAGAGCATATCTAAGTCACCTTTAATTCTCTTTATGTCCTTTTTTCCGTCAATCTCATTTACTATAAAGTACGCACTTGCTTTTGACATTTATCCGCACCCCCTCTGCCTTTTCATTATGATATGATTATTCTTTACAAAATATACGGACATTATAGCAAATTGTGTACCCGTCCTAATTCATTCCAAATAAACTTTTATTGCCGCCCGACCTAAGATATAAAGCAGTTAAGTCCATCACATTTAATATACTGACGCTGTTTTCTTCGTTCACCGTAAACTCGAAATCAAACAAGTTTATATAGTACAGCTCGGTTTCCTCTAAGTAACGCGGTCTCATAAAAAAATCATCTTCGGTATTATTGGAAATAAAATCATTTAAGTATTCTTCTCTGTCAGAGAGCAGAAAAACATAAGGAACGATATCTCCGCTCTTTGAGACAGCGCAGTTAGCTCTGATAACCCTCGCGGCTCCCGAAACATAATATTCAATGGACGTAAAAACATAATCGGTCACACCCTCAAGCTCCGGGAAATCCCACATGCCCTGCATGAGTGTAATATTAGCCCGTGCGGCAAATTTCTCCGCACCGGTAAAATCCGACGAACACGCCGTTGACGAAACAACTGAAATTAAAATAATAAATATTACGATTGCTTTTTTCACTTTTTTCATAAAAATCACGTATAATAGAGTTATCCCATTTTTTGGGTAGCTCTATTATTTTCTCCTTTCGTAAAAATAATTTTCTTCTTGGTTACTTTTTCTTTTCTCAATTACTATTATATACTAAGAAAACCCGCTTTGTCAATTACTTTTATCTCCGCTCATTGATTTTTCGGATAAAATGTGCTATACTGATAAAAAACTTAGCTGAGAGGATATCGGAAATTCATAAATTATTTTATTGAAAGGAATAATATTATGAAGAAAATTATAATCATCTTGATGACAATAATATTAGCTTTTTCTGTATTTACAATTAATTCAAAAGGAAGTGAAATAAATCCCTATCTCGAATTTTCAACCCTTGAGGATTTCTTAAACGCTTATTTAATAGCAAAGGAAGGTGGGTGTATTGAAGAATTAATAGAGAGGGGATGGTGGCCATGGGGTGAAAATCCTGCAGAAAGTGTAAATTTTTCAGAATTTAAAATTCTTTATTTGCCTACAGGAATTCCGGAAGGTTTTATTATAGATAATATCTTGATAGGCGGATGGAATATAAATTTCGAATATATACCTGAGAGTGTTGAGGTTACGACTAATATATCCAATAATAGCTTCAACACAGGATTTACTATTTATAGGGACTACTCTTTAGACAAACATAAAGCTGCTTTTTCAAGTCGAATTATTAATTTAAATAATGGGAATTATGCACTTTGGTATTCAAATTATGTTTCATTCTATTGGGAATCTGACGGTCAAATTTTAAGTTTGGGTATCAACCTCCGTCAACAAGACACCGAGGAATTCAAAGAGCTTTTCGGCGATGGCGATGTTTTGGACTTGGTGCGCTTCGCTGAAACGAGGACGGTGGATTTGACTGACGAAGAAGAAGTGAGGAATTTGATAAAATTCGGCGAGCGATTCCAAAGAGGCGATATTTCCGCGAGCGGGAGGGTTACAACTTCTGACGCGCTGGAAATATTAAGGTTTGTTGCGGGTTCGCCGAATGTCATTGAGGGAGATGAACGCGCAATGGCAGCTGCTGACGTGAATGGTGACGGGAAGATAGATACCGCCGATGCGCTGAGGATATTGAGGATAGTTGCGGGGTTGGCGTAAAAAGCAGGCAGAGCGGGGACGCTCTGCTTTTGCTTTTAATTGACACGTGCGGTATGGAAACGCATATTGTTATGGTTTCGTTATTAATAAATGTTTTAGAGTTTAATATTGATATCAATCATATTGAAGCGTGACCGCAAATTGAGATTTTTTACGGAACAGGGACAATCCCGAGAAGCAGCAGCGTCACGCTGTCAGCGATTCCTGTTGCGGGGAGTTCGCGCTCCTGCTGAAAGCGGAGCACTGCGGCCTCGGTCTGCGAACCGTAATAACCGGTGACCTCGCCGTAGAAGAAGCCTAAATCCCGCAGTATGCGTTGAATTTCTTCAACCTCACGGCCCTGCGAACCGTAACCCGTTGCAATCTCAACATATTCGGCAGGCAGAAACTTTTCATTTATTCCCGCTAAAAATGCGGCGATGATTAAAGCGATAAGCCCTATTTTAAAAAAAGAGTTCATATGAGAATAGAGTTTGCAAATTTATTGTTAATTATTCACTATCCACTGTCAATTGTAAAAGTGCTTCTGCCATGCTCTGCCCGATTATTCTGCCGGTATGCTTTGCTTCTTCAAGTGTATTCCCGTGTGTGCCGACCTCAATCAGCAGCGAACCCGGCGTAAGATGCTGATTATACTGGCTGTATTGAAACAGCACAGCGCGGGTGATTCCCGGATAATCATACTCTATCTGCTGCTGAAAAAGTGAGGCAAGTCGAAAATTATGCAGAAAATACGGCATATCCCAAGTTCCGTCGTCAGCCGCCGATATAATCATAACCTGCGCCGCATCGCGTCCATCTGCCTGCGTTACCGGCGCAACCCGCGAACCGTCGCCTGTTTCGATTGCATCGCGGTGAATATCAAGCACTACTTTAATCGAAGGATAAGCTTCAAGAATCTGCCGCACTGTCTGCTGGCTTCTCGCATACGCGCCGTTGAACACCGGATAATCATGCACCGTGCCGTCGTGGATTACCGTAATTCCCGCCTCCGCGAAGCTTTTCGCCATCTCCGCGCCGACCGCGACTATGTTTCGCTCGGAATCCGGGCTGCGGCCGTAATAACTCGCGTCAAAAAAATCATAGCCGCACGGCTGGAACGCCTCGGTGGTGTGCGTGTGCATAATGAGCACCTCCGGCTCGCCGTTAAGCTCAAGCCTTATTTCAGGCAGCTTCCGGCTTTCGGCAAGGACAAAATCGCGGTCTAAGCTCGTTTCATTCCGCACTTGCCCCGCTAAATCCAAGTTAATAAAGCCGACATTCGGAGCATAATTAAGCTTCACGATTCTGCCGTCAATAACAGTAAAATCAAGCGGTTCCACGCGAACATCGCTTATATTCCGCGACAACACCTGCGCAGCCGGCTCTTCAAAAAAATTAAAACCAACGTTGAAATCAAACGGCGGCAGCCGCTGCGGAATAATTTCAACGCCGTCTGCTGTCGGTTTATATAAAAGCAGCACAGAACTGCTCATTTCGAGCGAAATTATACTCCCGTTCCTGCGTTCCTCATGCGCCGCGATTTCTTCTTCCCACAGTGTAACTATGACCCCGCTGTTATCGCCGACAAAGGCGGCAAGCGGCGGCGAAACGAGTACCGCAGCAAGCCCTGCCGCGATTTTCACGAGAGCAGATTTAATCTTTTTCTTGTTTTTGTTATTCAAATTTGGCATACCTTGTCCCGTCCTTTCATAATCTGTTTCTAAATGATATGAGAGGACAAGGTAATTTATGTTGTGATTAGCATAATAGAATTCCTCAATGAAAACTTAATATGGGGTCCTCCTGCGCTGATTTTATTCCTTGGGACGGGAATTTATTTGAGCATAAAACTCGGATTTTTTCAATTAAATCTCCCGCGGATTTTAAGGCAGACACTTCTCGGAAAAAGCAAAACCCCCGACGGAAAAACTCTGTCGCCATTACAAACGCTGACTTCCACCCTTGCCGTAACTCTCGGCACAGGGAACATTGTCGCTCTCGGTACGGCAATCGCTTTCGGCGGGGCGGGCGCGGTTTTTTGGATGGTAGTTTCTGCTTTTTTCGGCATGGCGACTGCGTATGCAGAAACTTACACAGGTATGAAATTTCGCCGTACAAAGCCTGACGGCACTAAGTTCGGCGGCGCGTTTTTTTATATCGGCAAGGTTCTCGGTAACGGCTGGGCGAAGTTTTTTGCGCTCTGCTGCATATTCGCGAGCCTCGGCATGGGCAACATGACGCAGATGAATGCGCTCGCCGTGTCGCTTGAGCGCGGTTTCGGCGTGCCTGCATGGACTTCAGGGCTGATGGGAATGACGCTTGTGGGGCTGCTTGTTTTCGGCGGCGCGGTGATGTTCGGGCAGGTTACGGAAAAGGTAATCCCTGTGCTGTCCGTTATTTACATAATAGGCTGTCTTGCCGTTATTATCGTAAATCTCGCAGAAGTGCCGGGTGTGTTGCTGCGGATTATACAGGAAGCATTTAATATAAAGGCTGTCGGCGGCGGGTTTTTAGGAACTGCGCTCATTAGAGGAATGAGCTGGGGCTTCCGGCGCGGGATTTTTTCTAACGAAGCAGGGCTTGGCACCGCTGTTATCATAAACTGTATGTCCTCGGAGGAATCCGCTTCAAAGCAGGGCTTGTGGGCTTCGCTTGCGGTTTTCATTGATACTGTTATCATTTGCACTTTAACCGCTCTCGCAATTTTAGTCACAGGCGTTGATAAACTCGGCGGTGACGGCGCTACGTTCGCATCGGCGGCGTTCGGGAGCGCGTTCGGCGCACATGCGGATATGTTTTTGTCGGCGTGTATTGCACTTTTTGCAATAGCGACCGCCTCGGGCTGGTCGCTGTTCGGCTCGGTCTGCGTTGAGTATCTGTTCGGGAAACGCCTTATAAAGCCGTTTGCAGTTGTTTTCACGCTCTGCTGTTTTATCGGCGCAACGGCACGCTTAGAGCTTATTTGGGGATTGGCGGATATTTTTAACGGCTTGATGGCTGCACCGAACCTGATTGCGCTGCTTATTTTCGGGATTAATTCCAAACTCCGTCTTTAACAAGAGTTTAGTCTGCGTTACTTCAACAGCTTAAACTCAAGCAGGTTGACGCCTGTGCCAAGCCCGAGTGACAGCATCTTGTTGCCTTTAAGCGGCTTCTTGAATTTTATCTTCTGCTTTTTAAAGCCGGTAGGTTTCGCGGCGGCAGGAATTTCAATCTCACCTACTACTTTACCGCCCGCAAAGACTTTAATCTTCGCGCTGCCAATCTCCATCGAGGCATTAACCTCAATTCCCGTTGCGTTATCAAGATTAACGTCATAAAAATCAAGCATGGAATTCCAAGCCCTGTCGGCAGCCGCATTGATGTAATGTCTGCAGATTTCCCTGTCCCACAGCATTTTCACGCCGCGCTTGTCATCGTAATTAATTGCGGGTGTTTTCTTAAATAAATTGCGGGGCGGGATTTTCTCGCCTTTAATTTTTATGTCGGCAGTAAGGCGTATATCTTCACTGCTTGAAGCGGCGCAGAATCTGTATCTGCCTGTTTCAACAGCGAATTTTCCCCGTGTAACATCCCAAAAGCGCAGGCGCGATTTTTTGAAAACAAATGAAATATTAACAGTCTGCCCGGGTTCAATTCCCTGCCTGATAAACTCGCACAGCTGCTTTTTCGCGCGTTTGACGCGAGGATTCAGTGCAGTAAAATATAACTGCACAACTTCCTCGCCGTAAACTGCGGAAGTGTTCTTAACTTTTAAACTTGCTTCGATTTCTTCGCCGCAGTCTTTTACTTCAAAATCCGAATATTCAAAGCTTGAATAACTCAACCCGTGTCCGAACGGGAACAGTGCTTCGCTCTCGAAATAAAGATAAGTAGAGCCTTTTGTAATGTCATAGTCGCCGATTGCAGGCAGGTCGCGCTCGCTCTTATACCACGTCTGCGGAATACGCCCTGCCGGATTATACCTTCCGAACAGTACACCGGCAATCGCATCGCCCGTTTCGGGGCCGCCGTGCGCGCTGTAAATTATCGCGGGGAGGTTTTCTTTTTCTTTGTTAATTGAATAAGGATAGCTCGCGGTTATAATTAAAATTGCGTTTTTATTAGCTTTGTGGACTTCGTCAATAAGTTTCTGCTGCATCGGAGGCAGCGCTAACGTTTTTCTGTCTAAACATTCGCGCGCAACCACCATTGGGTCGTTGCCGGCGCACAGAACTGCATAATCCGCTTCTTTCGCGAGTTTAACCGATTCCGTAACACCATCAAATACAACTGTTTCTTCAAATAACTTCGCGCTCGTGATTGCATGGTCTTCAACTTCACAAAGCCGATTGTTTTCATCAACTGCGAGATTTTTATCACGCCAGCCTTTAAAAATGACTGCGCCTTCATGCTCGTAACTTGTGAAAATCATCCGCCCCCACCACTCGAAAGTGCTGTCGCCTGCGGCAGCAACGTAGCCTACGGGAGCCGTTGAAATCGTGTCGTCATATGTTTCCTGAAGATATAACAGCTTGCCGTTCGTCTCGGAAATATAGATGATGCCTCCTGCCCAGTCGATTTTCTTGAACTTGCATGCGGCGGCAATCTGAGCGGAATCCGCAACAACCGAGCCGTCGTTTTTCACCGTCAAATATTTGTTGTTGTGAAGCGATTTTATTGCGACAATATCGCAGCCGTCACAAAAACTTACATTTTCTTTTGCGGCATTCTTCACGCCTTGCAGAATGGTTTTATAATAACTGCATTTTCCTGTGTACCAGTCGGGGTAATTCGAGTTTGCGAGCGGGCCGAGGATTGCAATTTTAAGCTTTTTATTGTTCTTAATCGGTAAAATTCCGTTGTTTTTCATGAGCGTGACGCACTCAAGTGCCGCACGGGCGTTGACCGCCCTGTGTTCTTCGCAATCCAGCTTATCATCGGAAATATCGCCGAACGGCTTCTCGGACTCAAATTCGCCGAGCAGGAACCGCGCAGTAAGCGTTTCAGCTATAATTACGTCGAGTTCCTCCTCGCTCATGAGTCCTTGCCCCAGCGCAGCTTTGGCGGATTCAATTACCGTAAGATAATTATCAAGCATGATATTGCAACCGGCCTTAACAGCCGCCGCAATCGTTTCTGCGTGGGAAAGCCCGTGTTTATGAGCGAGAACATTCTGCGAGAAATCCGCACCGTCAGTCACCGCAAACAACATTCCCCATTCTTTCTTACAAACGTTTTTCAAATCGGGATTAACCATAGCCGGCTGTCCCGAAAGCTCGTTGTAAGCAGTCATTACGGCTTTCGCTCCGCCGCTTTTAATCGCAGGTTCAAACGCCGCATAATAATATTCACGAAGCGTACGCGGCTCTATGTCGGCAGAATCACTTACGCGGTCTTCTTCGTGGTTGTTAGCGCAGAAGTGCTTCAAAATCGGAATTGCCCGCAGAAATTTTGAATTTCCACTGATTCCCTTGCAATATGCGCTTGACATCTCGCCCGCCAAGAACGGGTCTTCCCCGTAGCTTTCTTCGTTTCTGCCCCAGTGCGGGTCACGGAGCAAGTCCACGGTCGGCCCGAACATCATGAGCTTTCCTGTCGGGTGTTTTTTGTGGTAAATCCGCGCTTCTGTGCCGACGATTTCGCCGAGTTCGCGCATCAGTGCGGGATTAAATGTCGAAGCGAGCCCGACCGGCTGCGGGAACACAGTGGAAATCTCGCCTGGTTCGCGCCCGACATAACCGCGCGCAACCTCAAGCCCGACGCCCCATTCATTAATCCCAAGTCGGGGAATCGCCTGCTGGCGGGCGGGGAGCAAGCCGATTTTCTCGCTCGCGGTAAGGCGCGATATTAAATCAGCAACGCGCTTTTTAATAGATAATTCCGGGTTTCTGAAAGGATAGATTTTGTTTTTTTTCATGATGTTTTTTTCCTTTTATAAAATAAACCCGCTTAAAAATGGGTTTCTGAGCAGCCGACAGCAGCGAACTTTGAAGTTCCCTTTACTATAACATGATTTACAGTTTTTGTCAAGAAGTCTATTTTAGGAATTGCCAAGAAATAGATATAATCGTTTAAATTGAAAACTGTTCCACAGTTTCAATTTAAACGGGTTTCCGCTACGTGAGCGCAGCGGGCGCTGTTGCAAGTTTTTGGAAGTCCCCTTTAATGCAACTAAAAAGCGGTTGCATTTTTCTTCGGGTTGTGATATACTCTGTTTAAGATAAAGAAATTAAAGCAAGCAGCGTTGCATGGTATATCGCTTAATTCCGCTGCCGAAAAAGCCGTGAGAGAATTGCTCAAAATGGGGTATACTAATGTATGCGACTTCGGCAGAATCGAAACGGACCGGACGAGCGAAATTATAGTCCTTTAACTTAAAAAGCGTTTCGCTTTTTAAGTTAAAGGGGCTTGCGCTGTTGCGACAGCGCCCGCTGCGCTCACGCAGCGGAAACCCGTTTAAATTGAAACTGTGGAA
>JAITFV010000149.1 GCA_031281115.1 Oscillospiraceae bacterium
ATGAAAGCACATAAAATATGGATTGACGCCGGGCACGGCAACAACGACCCCGGAGCGGTCGGTTTGAGCAACCGCCGCGAAGCAGATGACAATTTAAGGCTTTCACTTGCAATACGAGATTTACTTGTAGCGCGAGGGCATGAAGTCGGCATGACGAGGACTGCGAATGCGTTTCGGTCACACTCGGCAGTCCCGTTATTGAAAGAGTTGCCCCGGTTAAAGAAGTAGAACCAAGCAACGCCGCCCCCGCCGCACCTGCACGCACAAGCGCAGGGGTCATACCGTTTACTGTAGTGGCTGTCCCTATTCGCATATTGGCGTCAGTGGCGAGTGTGCGGGCGGGTTCCGCGCCTACATTCGCCGCTGTATGGCTATGATTTGCCGCCGCTGCTCCAACATCTGCCGCACTATGCCCGTGATTCGACGGCGAAGCGCCGACTTCCGCGGCGCTGTGGCTGTGATTCATGGGAGCCGAACCCGAGTGCGGATTCGCTGCACCTACGTGAGAATTAAACGAGTTTGTGAGTGCTGTCAGTGCACTGCTTATCGCCGTCGTAACCGCAAGAATCGCCTGCCTCACCCTCTGCGCCGTCCAACTGCGAATCGTCTGTGCCGTTCCCGCTTCCGCCTCCGCTTGCGGAATTAAATCTCGTGCGGGTTCTCTCTTTTCAAGCTCCCCCGTCATTTCCTCACGCAGATTTTCAACGCCTGCTTCAACCCCTGCGACAGCTTCCTCAATCGCCTCGTTCATCATGTCGTGCGTCACGAAAGACAGCGGGTCGACTTCGACCTTAAACACCGCTTCGTTTGAAAACTTAACGACTGCGCTGAACTCAACAGAAAACTCCGGTGTTTCAGTTTCGGCGGGAATCGGGATTCCCTCGTTGTCTTGCAGAATAGCGAAAAACACAGGTGCTTCATTATTTACCCTCGCCCAAATTCCGAGCTGTGTTGCGGTGTATTTGGTTTTTAATCCAACGTTGTGAATTAAAATCTTGAACCGCTTGCCGCCGGGCACGTCGCTTACACCGATAACTGTGAAATTTTGCCGCCTGTCTGTAAGCCCGGTCTGCGCCATAAGCGTGGCGGGCGGGACTGTTCCTGCGCCTCCCGCTGCGCTCGTCGCTTTAAATTCTGCGCCCGCAAGCACCCGTCCTAATAAGGCTACTCCCGCACTTGTCACTACTGCATTATTCCAAGCCATAAACATTTACCTCCGCAGTTATTTTATAATATACTCCGCTCGCCGCCGCCGCTACATAAACCACAGCAGTGTCGAAAATGCCGTGTTTCATTTCAAAAGGCAGGTGTGCGGGGATTTTATTTCTGAGTGTAAAGCGGAGGTCGCCGAGGTTAAACACATCGTTTACATCGTGCGTGATATATATGTAAACCACACCCCCGGTAAACGCCACCCGCACTTCGCCGTCAGTGAACGCCGACACAATTTCTATTATTTCCCGCCGCCCTATTCGTCCCTGCCCTATAATTAAAGCCCGAATAACGCTTCTTCGTTCTTCGAGCGAGCGAGGACTGTCATAAACGATTTTAAAGGCTTCTTCGAGCTTCGCTATTGTGGGCGCATCGGCGTAATCAATAAAATTATTATCAATCGCTTGTATTATCGCCGTACGGTTCTCGTCAAGGCGGCTGCCGTGCATACGGAAAAGAGCGTCCATTTCACGAAATTCCTTGTACCACACAGGAAACCATGTTATAATCTCATCGTAATTATTTCCCGCTCCCTCAAATAACAGCATTTACAACCACCTCCCCGAGTACAGCGACTTGCATACCCGAAAGCTCTATATTTGAAGCCTCGCCGTTCAGTGTAAGCCCGTTGTAATCGAGCAGCCCCGGCAAGGTGTAAAGAATTGCGCTGATTGCCGACATACGCACGATAATCGCTTGGTTTTCAGGTGTTTTTAATGCAAGGTCTTTGAGGTGTTCTTTAAATGCAATACCCGCAGAGGTTTTAATTTCCTCCGTTGCGATACCCGCTTCGAGCTCTGCATTAAATTTGACGTTAATTGTAAGAGCGGAGGGCGGTATCGCCGCAAAATGTGCGCCGATATTCGCTGTGCCGTCACCGAGCCCGTCACCGACAGGAACTTTCACGCCGCCGAAATCGATTGTAATTCCGAGCGTCATGGGGTCAATTTTCTCCTGTACGCTGTCGAGAACCGATTTTACAGCCGGCAGTCCGTCAGCACCTATAATAATTCCCGCAACCGTGTTTGCACCGCCGAAAAGCGGAATAATTCTCGCACGTCCGACGCCCGGAACTTCCTCGCACCACGTTTTGTAATGCTGCCGTGTTCCGTTTTGCGAGGGTCCTGCGATTTTTTCAAAAATCCGTGCACGGTAGCTGTCGTCATTTTCGGCATCCGTGCCGGGCGTTACAAGAACCCCGACAGCAGAAGCCGCAAGCCCGCTTATATTTTCAACAGGGACAGCGAGCGTTCCCGGCACGATATTGTTTCCGCCGATTCCCGGAACCTCCGCTTCCAAGTGCAGTTCCCCGAGTGATGATTGCCGTAAAGCAAAAAAGATGTTATTCGCAAAAAATCTGCTGCCGATTGGCGGCGCAGCGTCACCGTTCCAGTCGTATTTATACACAGCGACTGTCGCCGGGCGGCGTGTAATATTATGCTCTTTCCCGCCTCGGTCGAGGTATTCGTCGGGAGCTGTCGTGAGAAAAACCAAGTCGAACGCCGATTCTAAAACAGCATAAAATTCTGCGTGCCTCCGTGCCGTCGGCGTTACTGCGTCACGGAAAATACTTTCCTCCCGAGTGTCTACATCGGCGGGAGCTTCGGCTAAACATCTTGCTAATATACCCTCGTATGTTCTGTCTTCAGCCATTTATATAACCTCCTCCACAGTGACTTCACCGAATGTCGTGCTTACCCCGGCACGGATATAAATTTTATCATCTTCAAAGCGAAACGAAAAGTCGTAAACGTCGAGTATACGGCTGTCAACAAGCCACGTTTCCCTCACCATTCGGGGTCGTTCCGCTTCGATATATTCCCTCGTTACATCTGCCGCAATGAGAGTCTGCTCAATTTCGCTCCCCCGCTGATTACTGTAAGCCAAGCAGCGGAAGCGGGGAGTACACAGCGACTTTTTCATGAACTGATTCACGGCTTCTATACCATTGCAACTACCTCGTGAAAAAATTCGTTTATTTTCAAAATCGAGTTTATATGTACGAGAGGGTAATTCTGCGGCGATTTCTAATTTCGTAATCGGTATGGGAATTGCAACGCTCATAATTACACCGCCCTATCTAAAATATAATATTTTTTGCCCTCGTTGAAGCTCAGCAAATATACAATATCGCCGACTTGCAGGGCGTTGTTAATTTTAATTACTGCACCCCGAAGATTAAGGGAAACAATGTCGCACGCCGCTGTGTAATCCGTCAAGTGCCTCGAAAGACAAAGCAGTTTTTCGTGTAAAATGAATTTCATATCGTTTACATCTTGAATCTGTAATGGGTTCGCTGATATAACTCTGCCTGTTATTATTCCCGTGCTGTCGGGCATAAGGCTTTGAATCAACGTCTTTAAACTCGTTTCGCTTCCCATGAATCCTCCTATATCGAAACATCGCCCGCAAGGCTTAAAGTCAGCTTCATATCGTGGTCACGGTCTTTAAATATATGAACGTCCTCTTCCACATAATAAGTCCTTGAAACTCCGAGCGGTTCTATAATCACAAACACACCGACCCCGGTGATAACGTCCGCAAGACCCCGCACTTTCACCGTAAGCGACTGCGTCGCCTTATTATTTTCTGCGAGCGTAGTGTTTACGAGCTCGGTTAATTGCCCCGAATTCATGTCGTCCCGAATCCGCACCACGTCTTGAAACACACCGATTTTCTTTTCGAGTTCTGCGCTCCTCGCCTGTGCAAGCACAGAGCCTTCTCTTGAAATTAATTTAATTCGGGTATTGATTCTCTCAATGCTCTTCGTTCTGTTGTAGCTTTCGAGGTTGCGCCCGGTTTCAATAACCCACTGAAGAATGTTTCGGCGGCGTTCAATCAGATTCAACCGTCCGCCCTTGCTCATGACGTAGTAACGGATACCTGTTGATTTAAACGTCTGGCTAAGCGCATCGGTAATCACGTCCCACGCAGAAGACTTCGGCTTCGGCAGTTCGGGAATACGAAATATTGTGTCAGCAGCTTCACCTACAGGAATTTCAAAGCGGGCGCATATATCTGTAAATATTTCCGAGGCTTTTTTGTTGCTGTAATTAAAAGTGTCTTTGTTCCTCGCTAAGTAAATCCCGTTGTCATAGGCTCTGACAGCCATAGTCTTTCCGCCGCTCTGTTCCTCCCGCACGAACATTCCTCGGAAAAGCTCCTCGTTTTTCCAAAAAAACATACAGCTATGCCCCTGCTCAACGTCGATTCCCGTGCGGTCGTGTGCGTATCCGTCGTCGTCGATGAATTCGATTAACGCCGACCGTGCGGCAGAGCCCCTGCGCCCCCGCCACTCAACTCTTGAAACACGCCTGCGGTTTCGGGTAACTGCGTTTCGGCTTCGCTGTATGTTCCCACGCCGCCCATCGAGAAGCCTGTGATTTCGCCCTTTTGGACTTTCGCCCACACCTCAGTGTTATCGACCTCGACTGTCATGAGCCATGAGCCTTTCACAACGGACTGCCCGCCGATTTCCATGTCACACGGCGCAACATAGGTTTCAACAACCGTCACGCCGGCGACTTGCTCAAAGCTATGCTGCAAATCTACCTTATCGCCGTTTTTCGCAAACCAGTGTGCGGCTTTTTTTATTTCTTCCTCGGTCATGAAGTTGCCGTGGGTGTCCTCGGTGAGCGGTGCGTAAACTATGCCGGTTATAAAATGCGTGGTATCGTCGCTCATGAGGATTTTTCCGACCGATGAGAACTGCGCCTTGCCGTCCTCCGCTTTCTGAACTAAAAACTGCCGCTTATTGGCGGCAGAATCTACGAGGCTGACAAATTGTATTTTTGCGTCGCTAATTTCAATAGCCTTTCTTATGTGTGCTTTCACTTTTTCACCTCCTTTCAAATTTGCTCACAAGAAAGCCGCCCCTTTCGGAGCGGCTGATTGCCGTAGTTATTATATTGCTTGTTTAAGCTGTATTGCGACTAACGCTTTTTTATGAATAGCGACAGGGTTTGTAGTCTGTTCCTCAGCTGTGATTTCATCCCATGTTTTGCCGAGGATTTCTTCATACATATCAAGGTCTTCAAAAAACTGCTTTTCTCCGTATTCTTTAATATAACGGTCGGATTCCCGTGCTTCTTTTGTAGAATACATTATAATACTCCCCTTTCAATCATCTGTTCGTAAGCTTGCACAACACCGTCTAATAATCCGTCAAATTTAGGTATCTCAATTTTATGCGAACGAAGATAGCTAAGATTTGCAAAAGTATCAGTTGATATGTGCCTATCGTTCCAGTAGGATGCGTCGTGACCGTAGTGTGTGTTGAGTTCGTCGCGCGAAATTGCGCTCAAAATATCTTGGAAAGCCGGATTTAAGTCGGTATTCGCTGCGTATAATTGTTTATACTTTTCGGGGTCTGCGAGATACGCGGATTCGGCATTTTTTATTGCGGACGTAAAATTTTCGTTGTTCCACGATTGAGTAATATTATTATCATATCTGTGAGCAAGCTCATGGCTAAATATGACATTTCCGGGTTGTTGATTTGCTATATAGTTTAATTGACGTTTGTTATATACAAGAACATCTCTTTGAGGGTCATAACCGACATAAACAGCTCTTTTTGGGTCTTCAACCAAAACAGTATTATCGGCATAATACTGATACATACTTTTATACGGCTCTTCCATACCCTCAATGTGATTTTTGAAGTCAACAAGGGCTTGCCTAAGCTCTATTTCGTTAGTTACAAGAATGCCATTATCCCCCTTTTCGCCGGTTCCTGAGTACATTGTATCATAATTATTCGTGTTTGTCAAATCATTTTCAGTTATCCCCGCCCTCGCCTTGTTTTCAGCGTCACGTTCACGCTCCCACTCCCTATCATCGGCGGCAATTGCTTCCTCTTGCAGCTTCAAGCGTTCCTCGTAAGAAAGCCCGAGAACATCCTCGTTCGCAATTCCCCGATGAATACAATGGCAGTTTATGCTTTCGCTTGGCGGCAGGCAAATGTCACGTGGGTACATTGGAAAATACAAGTTTCCGTCTGCACCGGTAAGCGAAAACGGCTGGTCTTTGCGCGCTTTATCGCCGCTTATTTTAACGTGATTCTCACGTGGGTTGTTCCTGTACGAGCCGGTATGAACCCACTCTTTTATATCTACGGCCGGATTCTGTATGATTGCTTCCTGTTGTGCAACCGAGTGTGCACGGAGCATTTCCGTCAGCGAAGCAGTACGGGCCCGGTAATATTCTTCACGTGTTCCGCTCTCCATGAACGCTCTTGCAAGGTCAGCGACGCTTTTTCCGTCCCGCAAGTGCATTGTCAGAAGATTTTCGATTTCCCGGTGCGTGGTTAATTTCATCAGCCGCCCGAGTTCCTCGCTCCATTCCTCAATCCACGCCGTTGTGCGCTGTGTAATCTGCGTGACAACAAGCTCACTGTCGATTCTTTTTATGTAGGAAGTTGTGAGCTTCGGCATTTGGGTCTTGAATTCCTCGAAGAAAATTTCCGCAAGCACTTCGTCGATGTCGTCGCTTTCTTGAACGCCGAGCCAGTTCTCCGAGAACGCCGCAAGGTCAATAATTTACGGTAGTTTATAAACTCCCCGTTGTATAATCGGGTATACACGGTATAATCGCCGGATTTGATAATAGCGTTATTTCCGTTGAAGTCTAAGGTAACGTCGTCTTTAAGTCCGAGCGAGAACGCTTTTACAAGCGATTCCTTCGGCACGACAACCGATATTTCACCGGCGTATTTAATCCGATTCCACGCCACCCGTACTCCGTCACAGGCAACGATGTTAAGGTTCTCGCCGTCGCCTTCAAGCAGTACACCCTTGAACACCTCTTTGTTATCGGCGACAGCACAGGCATACATAATCCGGGCGAGTGCGTCTTCGATTTCGACGGCGTCGCAGACGAACGGCTTATCACCCTCGTCGAATCCTTTGACCTCTTGGAAGTCCGCAGCCGGTATGGTTTGAAATTTACTCGAACCATTTTCGCTCTTGACGATGATTTTTTCACCTGCTTTATCGCTCATAAAGCGAATGTCAATAATTTCGTTCGGAAGGCTTTCAATCATGTCGATAGCCTTCGGGGGGATTACAAAGATTTCATCAGCCGCGGCATCCGCGTCGATTGCGATTGTCACGCCGAGCTCAAAGTTATTTGCCATGAGCATATTTTTCTTGAAAAGCACTCCTTGATTTATGCTACTTTTAGCAGAAATGAGGCTTTTAAGCTGTTTGAGTTTCTTTGCGATTTCTGATTGCTGAATTTTCATCGTGATTTCCTTACCTTTCTTTTTACATTTTGTAAAACAGATTTTTTATAAATTTGAATAAATGACTTGACTTCGTCAGTCATTGAACAGTTACGTAACCCCCGGCACTGTATAAGCTCGTTGCCTTTTATCTCGATTGTAAAAAACGGAATGTCAGTGCAGGTTATCCTACGCAGGAACATAATGACCGTTTTCTTTTCGCCGGCATTTTCTGCATAACGTCCTCCGCAGTGCCTTAGTTTATGACCCTCTTTTACAATTTCATTGAGATTCTTCGGTGAGATTATAACAAATTCCTCACTACTAAACCCATACTTGTTTTGTAATTCGGTAAAATAACCGCCTAAATCCTTACTCATTTCGCCGAGCGTTCCTGCACGTTCTTTTTCATTTTTTGCAGTAACACGTTTGTCAACTATATCATGCATACGTTTCAAACGTTTCGGGAAGAGAATAAAATCACTTGATAAATCATACTCGAGGATTTCGCAGTTTTCGATATAATCTTTCCAAGTTATAAATACGTCACTAAGAGTATCTTTATCGGTAACTCGCTTATTCAAATAATTAAGTAATCTTTGATATGACGTGTGCTTCAGCATTTCTGCAACTTCTTTAGCTTGATGTTTATTGTGCCTTTCGATGAGTTCTGTAACAAATGCTGCTGTCGCGTGGAAATTGTTATTACTTATTTGCTGTACGATTTCAAGTATTTCTATATTTGCGTTAAGTTCTTGCAACAGCGTAACATATTGTTTTTTGATTCGCAAAATCTCAACAAGATTATTTCCATTGTGGTTTATCGAGTGCGCGAATTCGTCAAGGCAGTTTCCGACAAGTCTGTAGAGCTTCAGTTTTACGAAGTATTCAAGATATTTCTTTTCCCTGTACTTATGCAAGTATCGCCATACCGAGAATTTGAAACCTTTTTGATGTGCAGCATATTCTTTAATCGCCGAGTATTGCCACTGCGTACCTTTCAAAGCTATGTTGAGATTTCTTGTGTAGAGCGTGGACGGCCCCATTATCGTGTCGCTCTTATCCTCGCACCAACGGAATATATCTGTGTTCTTGAATTTACCGAAGAAGTATTCTCTCGGATAAACCTTACAATCGCTTTCGTATAAATCACGGAATAATTCGTGATACTTGTACTTTGGCTTGCAGTTCTCGAATCTACGTTCAATTCGGAAATGCCTTACTGCGAATCCGTCCGGTATTTTTTGCATTACAGATACTTTTGTCAAATCGTCCGCGCTCTTAGAACGTCCGTGAACAATGTAAGTTGCGTTGCATTTGCAATGCGGACAACTACCTTCTTTTTTATGCCGCGGCTTTTTAATTTCAACATCTGTCCGGCAGGCTTCGCAATATCCCTGTTGCAACTTACGACCGCTTTTGTATTTGTAAAAAATATACCGTTGTTCGGCGAATGCGGTTTTATGCAGCCATTCCTCGAAGTCGGCAGGGAGTTTTTTAATTAAACTCATTTTCTCGTCAATCCGCTTCGTGATTACTTGGTGCTTTTTTGCGAGCCTGTCAGCCTTTACCTTATGTTGAAATTTGTCAACCGCTTGGAGCGGCGTATCTTTTTTACCTAAAACCGCCCGTATTGATTTAACTGTTTTTTCATCAGCGGGTAATACCCGATTATACCAACAAACCACTTCGCGATTTATCCAGTCAAATCCTATAATGTTGTCGAGAGAAGCTACTTGCCATTTGTAGGGTTGACAATCTAACCTTTGTGTGATATAATCGTCATTAATGAATGTTCTGAATGCTGCTTTTGTATTTCCCTTTTTAAGCCCATCACGCTTAAAGAAATGCAGGAGCAGTATTCTTTTGTCGCCTTCCGGCACGATTCTTCCGACCGCAATATATTTGATATTACTGTCAACGAGCCGACCGGCGACCTCAATAAGCGAGCTGTCGGCATCCGCAATCGGAATTTTGGCGAGAAACCTCTTATTCATCTACACCACCTCGCTAATCAAACAAACTGAGCTGGTTGTTTTCCGTCTTAGGCTCGGGCTTAGATTCTGCCTTTTTTTCCGCAGCTTTTTTCTTGCGCTCGGCTTTCTTCATTTCTTTGGATTCGGCGGCTCGCTTTTCCGATTCTGCTTTGCGTTTTTCTTCGTTCTCTTTACGTTTGGCTTCATCGGCTTTTTTCTTTTCTGCCCGGCGGCGTTCAAGTTCTTCTTCGCCGATACGATAATATTCCTCTGCTGTTTCGTAGGTTTTTTCGTCCGAATACCAAACCGTCTGTGTGCCGCTACGCTCTTTGACTTCTTTTTCTACAACCTCATAGATATAATCGAAGCATTTATGTAGAGTATTTTCGGTTTTGCATACCAATTCGGAAAATGCCTCGTCCTGTTCGCAGATTTTTTTCAAGTGGTTGTAAATCGGGATTACCGGCACTTTATTGTTTGTGCCGCTGCTCGTGGATTCTTTTTCGAGTTTTTCAATCGCTGATTGAATTATGGTTGACATCTTTAATTTCTCCTTTTAATTTTTTAGAATAATGATAATTGCTCGTATTCGCGTTTGGTACTTGCTATGTCATTCCGCACCACCTCCTTTACTTCTGGTTCCGGCACGGCGGGTGGAGGTGCACGTTCATCGGCAACAGCATTGAACATCGACGCCATCATTACCTTTATTTCCTCGAGTTTTCGCCGTGTATGCCATACATCGGTGAAGAAAAAGGGGGTATACCAAATATCGGCGTCGGGAATATTCTCGTTGACTTTGCCTATTTTGGGAAATAATGCGTGCCCGACGCTGGGTTGCGTGAGAGAATTTCCGATAATAACATATCCGGGCATCCCGAGCAATGACATTTGAATAAAACACATCCGAGCCACAACGGGGTCAATATCCTGTGCGACGAATAAAATGTTTTGCTGATAGTTTACATTCTGTTCAAAGCAATGTTCAGCAAAAGCCACTAAGAGGGCGCCGCTACCACAGCATGGGTCATTTACGGACATATATCCTTTCCCTTTGATTTCTGCTGAAATATCTGTTGCCGAGCATTTCGCCATCATACTGCATACATGGTATGGGGTGAAAAATTGTCCGTGCCATTTATTATTCATTTCAAGCTGCATATAAAGCTCGCCGAGGACGTCTGCATATTTTTCTTGCTCGAAGGCCTGTATGATTTCTGCGAGCATTTGAGGGAATAGCTCCTGTTCTTCTTTGTTATACCCGTTAATAATCCGTAGGTATTCGTCTTCACGATTCTGATGAAAGTTGCAAGGTTGTGAAAGAGCCGCTGCAGCCATGTAGATGAAGTCATGCCAAACTTGCCAATCGCTGTGCCTGTATTTTAGTTTCTCGAACAGCTTGACGAATTTGCGGCGATGCTCCTGTCCTTCCTTAAAAGTTACATTTCCTCTGCGGCTCATAATTTAAGTCCCCGTTATTTTTTTCCATATCGCTTCTATATCAAAAGATGACTCGCTTTGTTCTGCTTGTTTTTTAAAATCCTCAAATAATATTTTAGCGATTCCTTTAAAATCGTTTGCCTGCTTAGGTTTATAAATTGCTTTAATGCCGTTACGGTATGAGTGCGGTGCGAAGTAAGGTTAATTGCTTTCAACGTGCCGGCACTCGCGTAAACGTCCACACCCTGCGCGGTGAGTTTGTCGGCACACTTGCTATGGTCGAGGTGTTCGTGGGTTACAAGGCAACCGCATATTCTGCTCAGATTGAATTTGAGAGCGATTTCAAGCTGTCTTATGGTTATACCGCATTCGAGGAGGAGCGCGGTTTCGCCGTCGGATATATAATAGCTGTTGCCTGTGCTCCCGCTCGCGAATGCTTTTATTTCCATTAGAATTTAGCCTCGCCTACTTCGCCGCCTGCGGGTTCGTCTGCTCCTTTATTTTTGGGGTTTACGATTTTTGCGTGGTCTTCAGGGGGTGATAAAGGGGAATCCGGCACAGGTTCAATATCAACAAAAATTTGATTTGAGTTTTCTTCGATTTCTACCTGCATTTGGAGTTCGAGGTATCTTTCCTCGGCTGCTTTCATGTGTTGATAATTGTCGTCGATTTTCTTTGGGTCACGTAAAATGTGTCTGCCGCTGAATACCTCGCGCACAACTGTTTTCCAACACATTTCGTCATACCAACCTTCAATCTCGGTTTCAACTTGTTTTCCTTTTTCCCAAACCTTACTCTTTCCTCCCCAAAATTCAGCGGATGCTTTTTTAGGTTTGCGTTTTTCTATATCTGCCTTAGACATGAGAATAAGTTTGTTTTTCTCGGCGTTTTCGTATTCGATGTAACCGAATCCACCCTTTAATTCGCCGCGGTCGAAAGGATTTTCAATTTCAAATTCATAACTTTCAATTTTATTTTTATAATTTTTCTTTAGAGGTTTGAATTTATCATTGCTGTAAACCAATTCAATTGTAACGTCTACAGGCGGAACGAGCGCGTATTTATTAGCGATATATTCGATACCCGAGTAACCTTTCATAAGCGTGATTTCGTAAAGTCCGGTTTTATTATTTTTGAATGGTATCGGGCTCAAATGATTTTTTTCAAGCATATCAAGCCCAATTTTCGCATAATGCGCCACATCAATAGCGAGTGAAACCAAATTTACATTCTGCCAAATATACGGAAGATTATTGTCGTAATCGTGGTCTTTATTATTTTCGTTTTTCTTTATTCTATTTATTTCCTGTGTTTGAAGCATACGGTCTATTCCGATGAAATACCCTTGAATTAAAGACCGTTGATAATCCGTAATACGTATTTCACCGACGTTATCTTTGAATTCGGAGAGAATTTTTTCTGTAAAACGTATGCTTGCATTTTCCTGTATCACGGGTTTCTTTTCTTGTAATGATGTATTTTTCTCCATGATTTCCTCCTATACCGCTACGGCTTCATCAGCCGTGCTCACGTTGATTTTTAAGGGTACAATACCCTTGCGTACTTCAAGGCGTATAAATTGCCTGTCTGCCGGCGGCACGGGATTGGTTATACTTTCTGAGCCGTCAAGGAATATCGGGAGGTCGATGTCAAAGTGTTTTCCGAGCACTCCCGCGATTTCGAGGTCAGCGTTAATCCGTGAAGCCTCGTTCGCCGCTTGTGACAAGTACGACTGATAACCGCTCTTGGTATGCACCATGATGTCGCAGATTTCCCGAAGGCCTTCATTAATCTGCTCATGGAATAACTTGAACCGCACGGTCGGGAATTTGTCGTTAATACTCTCGGTTATCAGTCCGACTTTAACTCTTACAAATTCATCGCATTGGAATAAAATCTGCTTATACCGCTCGCACTCGACGGCAATTTGTTTTTCTTCCTGTAAAAGTTCTTGAATACGTTGCCTTTGCTTTTCGGCAGAGGTATATAAAGCCTTTTTCTGCATAAGCTCGTCAATGTCAGCCTTCACTTTTTCGAGCGCGGCTTTCGCGGGAGCTTTGGAAGTCATTCCCGATGTTTCGGCTGTTTGGAGTTCAAATTGTAAATGCCCCAGTGTATCAGCAAGCCGCTTATATTCCTCTGTCTGCTCGAAAGAGGGTGTTTCCGCTGCTTCGCCGATTTTTGCGATTTCCGCGACAACACGTTCCTTTTCTTCTGTGTTGCTAACAATAGAAGCCTCAAACTCAGCGATTTCATTATTCTTCGCCTCAATCTGAATATTAAAATCTTGACCGCGCTTGTTAATGTCGGCGGCTTTTTCGGATTTCGCGAGATTAAATTCCTCGACCTTGCCCTTAACCATTTCTGCGAAGTCGGCTTTTTTCTGCTCGATGTCTTCCGGTGTAAGTTCGCGAAGGCACACCGGGCAGCTCGTTTCACCCGCCCACTCGGTCGGTCCGGGATATACAGAGTTACGATTTTCGTTATATTCTTCGCGGAGTTTGTCGCGATTAGCGGTAAGCTCGTTAATTTCCGAATTTAGCTTTTTAATCTTACTCTGCGCGATATTCGTTTCAAAATCGCACTTTGCAGACTGCTCATCTAAAGTATTACGTTGCTTGATATACTCCGAATTTGCCGTTGCCGTTCTTTCGCTGTAAGCCGTTCTTGTTGTGGCTATGGTTGTTTTATGCTCCTCGACCTTGCGGCGAGCCGCGAGTACATTTTCGTCACTGGTGCGATTTAATTCCGCTTCATGTTCTGCTTTTAATGAGTGCATTCCGTTCAACGCGACGTCCACTCCCTCTATCGACGTGGGAGTGTCGGCGGGGATTGCCCGGTTCGCCTCATCGACACGCTGCGGAATTTGTGCAAGCTCATCGTTTGCTTTCTTTAACAACGGCTTGTACTTCGCCCGAACTTCGTCAACGGTATAGTGGTTGACACCGTCGGGCTTAATGGCAGCGGTCGCGAACTCCGATAATTCTGCGTGGTCTTTCGCAATATCATAATCGGAGCGTTCGCCGATGTCGGCGACAGAAAAAAGAACAGCCCTACGTTTCTTCATGTCGAGGCAACTTGCAAAGTATCCCGATTGGGTGGCGCACTTCATTGACTCCTCGTCACCGATTAGGTCTTTAATGCGCGTGTCAAACTCGGTCTTTGTCACAGGAGCCTCGTCAATAAAGTAAGTGAACTCGTTGCCGGTAAATACCGCCTCGGGGCTTCCGCGCTTTGTAGTCCACTTTTCTTCCATTTCGCGCTTGAACGATACGGAACCGCGCGGCAAAACAAAAACGCCTTCAACCGATGTCGTGAGCTTTCGCATGGGATTACCCAATTCATCGTTAGGTTTCGGAGAAAACCCGGGTGTCGAGGCGGCGTTTGTGCCGAATATAAGCCAGTAGTAGGCGTTTGCAATCGTAGTTTTGCCGGTGTCGTTGTCGCCGATGATTTCGGCATTGTTTCCGTTCGGCGCAAAAGTAAACTCTTGCACACCACAGAAATTAATGATTTTGAGTGAAATTAATCTCATTATTCATACTCCTTTTCGTTTTTTGCTTGACATTTTGATTTGAGTGTGATACAATGAGATTGTTATAAGGGGCGTTCGCATATGCGGCGCTCTTTCTCATTATATCGAGTTTCATGTTTTCCGCACCCTCCTTTCTGATTTATTTACTTGCTGTTAAATAATGCGTTCATGAGCTGAGTCAGCAAATAATATGTAATTATACCGAATGCGATTATTAATAACCACTCGCCGCCGACCGCCTCGTAACCTCTCTCGGCATAAACAAGCGGTGCAAGCAACTTACTGCTGTGCCGACAAACGGTTAATACAACCGCAATTTTTATGACCTCGGTAAATATTCGATATAAAATATAGGCTAATCTCCCGATTTTCATTTTTAATTCCTCTCGGCACCCGTTATCGTCTTAGAATACAAAATTGCAGACACCAACAGCGACCTAACTTGTTCGACCTTTCCCATTTTAGTTATTAAATCGGCGCTCTTGTCGGAGCAAATATCACCACTCAGAATTTCCATGATTATTTCTACTGTAGGAGTAAGGGTCTTTTGAGCCTGCCACAACTGGAATGCCATGTCGCTGTTAGTCTTTGGCATTTGAACATGGGGCAGGTATTTCCCGAGAGGGCTGTACTTTTTCAAGTGCCACCACGCAAGCAGCGGGCAATTATAAACGTCTGCCATTTTTGACACAATATCTTCCGGTACTTTTGCCTCACCGTTTTCATAACCGCAAAGTGTCCTTGGCGCGATACCCAGCAGTTCCGATGCGTGTTCTTGGGTAAGTCCTGCATTTTTTCGACTTGTTTTATAGTGGTTCTCGCAGTTACTGCTCATGGTGCTCACCACCCTTTCGTGATATAATGTACATAGGGTTTAACTTTGAAACTGTCGCTGTTCTGCCATTTGACAAAATCCACGCCTGCGTTTCATTTCAGCAGATACACCATCGTGCGGGGGAATAATTAAAGGATTTTTACCGCTTTTGCGCTGCGCCTTATAAGTAGCCAAGTCTGTCATTGAAATATACAGGCACTTTCCCTCTTTGGTTGCCGGGATATTTCTGCGTTGTAAATGTTGGCTTGCGTACCTGCGGTTGATTTTATACAGCTCGGCATATTCATCAAGGTTTATCTGCGCTTGTCCCGGGAATTGAATTTCGAGATTGTCAAGCTCCTGCCTAACCAAAGAGTGCAATTTCATATTTTCACCTCGTTAAAAAAATCATCAATCTTGACCGAAAGCGCATCGGCGACTAATTTCAACGCCTTGCCGTTTATTTCTCTGGTGCCCAGTTCAATCGCACTTATCGTCCTGTCCGATAAACCCACTCTGTTTCCGAGCTCGAGTTGTGTCATTCCTATTTCATTTCTGAATTTTTTAATATTTTCGCCTACTGCCACTTTATTTCACCTCCGTGTATTGACATTTGGGGGATTTGGGGGTAAAATGAAAGTACGACCAAACATAAAACCCCCGCCCGCCATCTTACTATGTAGGCTTATCCGGTGCTTCTGCACGAACAGCCTGCCGGGTATATAAACCGTTAAAGCGGTTTATTGCGCTTGTTTCCTCTACTGTGTAGAGGTGATAATTTCAGTATAATATGGAAATACTCCATTGTCAAGTGTTTTTATGGAAATAATCCATGTTTGTTTGATTTTACAAATTCCCTTGATTGATTTTGTGCAATATGAATAATATTAAATTTGGAGATTATTTATGGACGTTTTAAATATTATTTTGAAACTGATAAGAGAAAACTATAAAAGTAATGCTGCTTTTGAGCGGGAATTGGGGTTAACTCCTCTGACGGTTTCCGATTGGAAAAGGAAGAAGTCAGAATCTTACTTGAAAATGCTCCCAAAACTTTCAGAGTGCTTCAACGTTACTACAGATTACTTGCTTGGTAATTATACCGCCGACACTATAACCCCCGCCACAAAGGAACAAGTAAAACTTGCAATATTTGGTGATTCTGATATAACCGATGAAGATTACGAAGAAGCAATAATTCAAGCCCGAACCGCTCGGCAAATCAGGGAGCAAAGGAAACGCAATAAGACGGGGTAACGGACAATGACAGAAATTGAGAGACTTTACGAGGAAATAGAGAAATCTGACGTAGTAATAATAAATCATTGCAAAAACCACAAGGCTATGGCTGTATGCGATGAAGAAGGTTTCTGCTCAATCGGTATTGACGAAAAGAAAATGGAATCGGCAGCAGAGCATAAAGCAATTCTTCTTCACGAGCGGGCACACTGCAAAACGGGCACGTTTTATAACCAAATGACCCCTTACGAAAGACGCGGACGCCTTGAACGCCGTGCGGACAGATACGTTGCGGAGAACGATATAACTAAATTCATGAT
>JAITFV010000154.1 GCA_031281115.1 Oscillospiraceae bacterium
AGCGCCCGCGGCTCGCAAGCCGCGGAACCTGTTATCCATTTCTTACAGCCAGTTAAGTTAAAAACGCTGAAGCGTTTTTAACCCGCATGACTGCAATGTTTTTTGATGTTTTGTGAAACGTTCCTTATCATTACACTACTAAGTACGGGTTGCGGAAACCGATACGATGCGCGTAAACATTAAATATTTCATCGACAAGCACACTTATGCTCTCGTAGACAGGCCCGCCGTACCTGTAATACTGGTCATATGCAGTGCTGTTGGTTATATCAAAAGGGTAATTTCTTGAGGGGTACCATTCGGTGTAAATCCTGTTAAGCGCGAAACTCACAATCGCATGAATATTCGCTCTCAGTGACTGCTCGGGCCATGTTGCGTAAATCTCGCTTGAGGCGACATTTTTTATATAATCAACGAAAGGCACCCTGACGTTTCTTGCCGCCGGATTTTCCGGTCTGCCGAGGTGTACAGTTATGAACTCCGGTATTATGACCTCGTTCCGCGACCTTGCCGGAGATGCTTCTTTTATAGGGCAAGGATTTATATGCGTTTGAGCGTTCGGCGGAATGTCAATTGTTGTGTTGCGTTCGGGATGCCGCTTATCTGCGAGCGGCTCCATATACACCGGTAAAATCGCCGTTTGTGTGCTGAGAATCTCGATGTTCTTTATGTACTGCGTAACAAAACCCGCCGCCCGAACCTCTATATCGCAAAGCGAATATGTAAGTCTGTCGGAATAAGGATAAAGCGTGTTTTGAAAACACGGCGCAGGCAACGCGAAGTTTTCTGTTTTGCCGTTTTTATCAGTGAGCGTTTTAAAAAGGCTCTTACCTTCTTTTTTTATTGTGACTTCAGCGTCGGCAATCGGCAGCGCTTCGCCGCCCGCCGATACCTGTACCCGTATGTATCCTGTTCCCATCATAAATGTTCTCCTTGAAAGTAAATATACTATTACCCATGCACCTAACACCCGACATTTTCACTTGTCTTTTTGCCGCCATACTGCGTGAAAATTTGTCTGCTGTTAAGTGCAAGAGTAATATCAGTATATGACTCTCGCGGAATGGGGGTGAAAGGTTAAATTTTACTTTTTTCCGTATAAAATTTCATTTACCCGTGCCTGTACAGTTCTTGCATCATATCCTGCTTCGGTAAGCCTCTGCGCACGTTCTTCCCCATTCCCCCAATCACCGTTAATAACCTCTGCGGCGAGCGTTTCAAGCGATTTTACAGTCGGGTCGGTAATTGGTTTTGGCGAGGGAGCCGGTAATGGATTATCAGTTGCTTTTAATTTGGCTTCACCCATGAGAAACGGTAAGGGGTTTATTCTCGTGTTACCTTCTGAAATTTCAAAATGCAGATGCGGAGCACTCGAAAGCCCCGTATTACCGATTGTCGCAATGACCTGCCCTGCTTTTATGCGGCTGCCCGTTTTTACTTTAATACTGCCATACTTCAAATGGCAGTAGCGCGACGTGAAACGTTCGCTGTGCCTGATTACGATGAAATTCCCGAGCACATCGGGGAGTTTCCAGTTCGAGGCGGGTGTAAGCGGGATTGTACGGCTGACAGTATCTTTTACGCTTTCTATTATTCCGTCTGTGATTGCAAGAATGTCACTTTCAACACCCACCGCGCCAGGGACGATATCCATTCCTTTATGTGGGCTGCCGTATTCGGGGGCCATGAAGCCGTAAGTAACATAGTGCCTGCCATTTTTGAAAACCGGAATTTTTGGTGTGATGAGAATATTACGCATTTTTTCGTTTCCTTTCTTTATACTGTTATCCATTTAAGAAGTGTATAACAGTATTAATTAAAAATTATATAGCTGATTAAATTGAAAACACTATAGCAATCCCATATGAAATGTGGAATTGCTATGATAGCGGGAACCGCTGTTCGCCGCCTTTGGCGGTTCGCGGCGTATACGCCGCGAGTTAAAAACTTTTAGCTTAACTGGCTATAGCAATTTGTTGTAATTTCAATGAATTCTGTATAATGCTTATTCTGATAAATGTCTATGAGACAGAAACCGAAGAGATATTCGCCTGTTGACACAGAAACAACGTCTACTTCAAGCTCGCTGTAAACTACGATTCTTGCGGCTTCTATGTAATCACGTTCTGTTGAATCCAAATTAAATACGGCACGCAGAAACGCAATTTCATCGTCTGTCTCGATAGGAATATAACCCTTATCAGGCTGGTCAGATATTCTTCTTGCGCCGAATACGATGCCGGTTGGATTTTCGTCGTCATAACAAATCATCAGCTCCACGAACTCATCGTTAAGCAGCGCCGGCGACGAGTATAAAATAACATCCTCCGTATGTTTAACAGGGTAAATTGAAACAATAGTGTTATTTATACTGACCCAATCGCCGCTGAAATCCATATTAATTCTTCCTGTGTTAAAATCAATATCACTGTCATAACCGAGAGATACAAGCATATCGCCATCTTTTTTAATCAGCACCGAATAGATATCGACTATGTTGTACATTGTATTTGCATCAAGATTTAATTCGTTTCCTTGTACCGGCAGCTCCGGCGGCTTATACGTACCTCCGAGAAGCCTGTTTGCAAAGGCGCGGGTCATATTCAAATAATTACTGTTGAAAGGTGCGTTCATATAATCAGTCAGCGAGCCCGCTATTCTCTTGTTAGCATATGGGAAATATACCGCCAAGCCGTTCGCATCGCTAACATTATCCGAACTCCGCGAATAAACTACTGCATTCCTTACCGCACTTATAACATCTCTGCTTTGCACCGGATATAAGCTGCGCAGATTCTCTGCGAAATGAATAATATCCACCATATCGGTTCCGACATTATGCAGATTTGCTCTGCCGAAAGATTTAGTGTTATTTCTCACTTTAGAAATCTCGGCGTAATTAAACTCCAAATCCTCATACATAACCGCAGCAAGCTCTCCGAGCGCCGATACAACCTCACCGATTTTGTTTAAATTTATAACCGACAGTGTCAGCTGATCAAAGCTGTTTGTACCCGTGCTTGCGGTTATGTAAGAATCAACAATGCTTTTACATAAATCAAGAGCATAGAAATCCCTGCTTTCATTTATAATCCTGAAGATTTTGTCATACGCCCAGCCGCCCCCGGGTTCAAGCTCCTGTGAAGCCACTAAATAATCAGCATACGGCGCGCAGGCATAGGCTGTTTCAACGGTTGCCATTAAACAAGCGTCAAATCCGATAAAATTAAATCTGTGCCCGTTAAGTCCGTTGTGTAATCCGTCACGTATTTCCCTTAAAGTCAGCGTGTCATAATCGAAAAGTTCATCATAGCCAAACCCGAGTACTGAACCGCCTCCGTGGTTCCAGAAAATTAACGCGTTGTTGGGAGCAGGAAATTCATTTAATCCGTAACTGATAAACTCAGAAAGCGTGTGCGCTTCTCCTATGCTTTGATTCGGCAGCTCCTTTGCTATTTCAAAGCCGCTTGCCGTAATATGAGAATAGGTGATTTGCTCGGCAGACAGCCCCTGACTGTGCCATGTTCTTGTTCCGCCGGTCAGCAGCACTACGTTAAAATAATCATTTTGGGGAAGTTCTGACAGCATCTCGTTTATGTTGGCGGTTGCTAATGAATACCTCGATTCAAGATTAGAGCCGTTCATATAAATCAACAATGTAAAAGGTTCATCTTCCGAATATCTGGTTATGCCGCTGCCTTGGGTAAGAACATCGATTAGCTCTTCGCTTATATTTCCGTTGCTGCCGGACAGGCCGAAAAGGTTAGTGATTAACTTTGCCGCCAGAAGAAATATAACTATTAAATCTGTCACGTTCCATTCCGTATGTTTATGGAATTTTGCGGAACCTTGTTTGCTTTCTTCACAGCATTTGCACTTTTTTTCAGATTTTTTCCTGCTTCCCATTTAAAGTTTCTCCTTTGATTCTATTCCGCGGCTTGCGAGCCGCGGGCGCTGTCGCAGCAGCGCCATCCCTAAAATCCAATAAACCAGTTTATTGGATTTTAGTATTATTATTGTTCCCCAATTAAACCTTGCCCGCCCGCGAAAAATACGTTTCGCAATCAGCTATTTTATTCTTCATCATCTGTTTGCACAAAAGAGGTGTAATTATCAGATGAATTAGGTTTTTTTGCTTGCTTTCTTCTCTTGCCCGAAAACCGCAGCAGTGAGACGGAATCCAGAATTGCTTCTTCTTTTTTAAGATTTATAAATCCACTGTCATCTGCATCACCCAAATGCTTGTTAAGCGCTTTAAGGATACAATCGCTCATAGCTTTGTTCTTTTCGGTATACGGCATATTGACCTCCTCGATGCTTCTGCTTTGTGCTCTTGTTACAGCTTCCTGCGTGTTGTTTTCAAGCCTTGAAAACAAGCTGTCTTTTCTTACTGTGCCTGAACGGTGCGTGTTTCCGGCTGAACATTTCTCCGCAATATCGTGCAAGCATGACATATAATGCGCAGTTTCGGCAGAGCGGGTTACGCCGATACTTTCATCAACAATATTAAGCGCCTCGGTAAACTCTCCGTCAAAAATATCAACCATCTGTTCATAATTTGAGTCACATTCGAGAACAGCTTCGGTTATTTCGCAGGCTGCCATCCTTGAAGTATCGTTAATATCCCCGAAAACATCAATGTATGCGGTTTCAACATCCAAGAATAAATCCTCGGTTTTTGAAAGCAGTTCACGGCCTCTTTGCTGTTTTTTCATTAAAGCGTTTATATCGTGACATTCAAGCGGAATTTCAAAGTCATCTTCAACAGAATATCTGACGATTTTACCCTTTTTAGTGTCTTCTATTGCTTTTGCCGTCTCCCCATCTAAAGAAGTCTTTACCGATTTATTTATGTCTGAATTGAGTTGTTTCTCGGAAGGTGTGCTTATTGAGCCGCTTATAGTTTTTTCCATTCCCATTATTACGAGCGTCAATTTAGTTGCGAATTTCTTTTCCTTGGAGTTCGCGTGTATAGAAAGCTCAAAACTTTTAACCCACAAAAGATTGGTCGCGACATTCAATATCCACGCAACAGACTTCAGCACAGTTTGGGCAGCTGCACCGCCTGCTGCAAGCGCAGCTTTCGCAACTTCAATCGCCGCATACGCAACGCCGATTGCTATGTAAACTCCGCTTTTTGTTACTTGGAACGCAAGGATTTTTGCACCTTCCGCGATAGCAACGAAGGCTTTTTTGTACCACTTTGCATTATTTATTTTCGCTTGACAGTCGTTTATACGCCTGTCAAGTGAAGCGATTTCGTTATTCAAATTCCAAACTCTTTGCTGTGCATTCGTGAGTTCCCTGTTTGCTTTTTCTATTGAATCTCCTATTGATTTTGCGGCATCGCGCATCCGCTTGCTCGCCTCACGGACTATTTCAGAAAAGCCGGAGGTGTCAAAACCGATTATCAGATTAAAGTTATAATTTTTAAAATCCTGATATGAAGCGTCTATTTTTACATATAATTTAAATCCGATATAAGCTGCTTCTATATTGATAAAAACTCTTCTGTCGCGGATTACAACCATAGCATCTAACAAAAAGACTTTCAGTATATCTATTTTTGCATCTATATAACAGGTAAGCCCGCTGTTCTTTGATACATTTAGATAAAAGACCGCGCCTTTTGAATCCGGTTTTACAAGCTGCCCTGCCAATCCGCCGTCAATAGCAGGAATCGGCGGCTTTTTGCCTGATGCGGTTATTGAAATAACCGACCCTATATTAATCGGCGAAAGCTGTACTAATGCAATCAGGCTGACACCTTTTTCTACTTGGAACAAAAACCTGACATCAATACCGAAAAGTTCAAGCGTTCCGCAGATGAAAAACCCCGGTTTTATATCATACTGCCCGAGCTTTAGGGCTTCCGTGCATATAAATATCTGGCAGTTAAGGCTCAGTACGCCGTTTTTATCTATTCGGTAATGGCGCATCCTCCCTTTATCGGTAAGAATAAACTGGTCATCCATCGGAGTTAGTTGAGTATCGCCGGCATTGATTTTCATTTCCGAAGATATTACGGCATCAAACATATCCTCGGCTTCGCTTTCAGGCGTGTCGGCTGTAACAGCTTTTCTAAGCTTCACGTTATTCAGGTTTAAATCTTTAATCGCGATTACATCTAAAGCGTCAAGCCCGTTTGCGTTTACTTCCGCGATTTCCGCAATTAAGTCGCGCAGCGAAAGGCATCCTTCGCTTGTAGTTATCGCGGCGGTGAGTAAATTCACTCTAGGATATGGCGAACAAACGAGACAAAATCCTGCGAAAATTGATAAATTTCTGCTTGTTAATCTCCCTGTCATCCCGAGCGCAAGCCCGTTGTTATAACCAATCGCAAGGCATAAGTCTGAGAAAAACAGTTTATTATTAAGGTAAATCTTTGAGTTTTCTAATGAATAGGCTGACAGCATAAAAGATGTTTCTGTTATATCTCCGGATAAATTGAAACTAATTTCTTTGCTTAGCTTTAATGTCAGTTGACCGCCCGCTGTTAAGCTGAAGCCTTTGCCTACCGCAATTTTCAAAGAAAAATCTTTAAATTCGAATATCTCGGTTTCTATAGTATCGGCTATGAAGCATGACATAAAAGATGCATCGTTAAAGTTCCCGCCTACAAAAAAGTCCAGCTTTTTTAAACCTGTTAAGGTTCGCAGAGCCTTACCGAATCCGACAGTTGAATCCTCAAGGTCAAATATACCGCCTGCTATAAGCTGATATTTTTTAAAGGTGTCGCGCAGAGGGAGCGCGGGCGGGGTGATTCCGCTTAAACCTCCAAGCAGTTTAAAATCCGGCGTTCCGGCGTTTTCCTGTTTCGCAAGCAGAACAAGCTCCTTGATTCCTACCCGGTTCGCCGCTTCATAAACGACTTTCTCAAAACTATTGCCGTTTTTTAATTTTTGCGTATCAACAGCCGCGGTTATACTCCACGCTTTCCCTCCGGAAACCGCGAGCACAACTCCGCTTGACTTTACAAGAAAAGAGAGTTCTTTATTTTTAAGCAAAAAATACGCTGAAAAATTGCCTTCGGTTTTAGGCGTAATTGCACTGCCGCCGGAAATTATACCCGGCAGATTATTTATTGCGCTGCCGGTGAGTTCGGCTATGCTCTTGCCGCCGGGAATAAGTTCCCCGGCGACAAGAAGCCCGCCACTTCCATAAGCAATGACTGTATTAGAACTGAAACCGAAAAGTTCACCATCCGCTATAAAACCTACGTTAAATTCACTGCTCATAATAAATTAACCCAGAAGATTTGACAGGTTGCCCATGCCCATTTTGGCGAGTACGTTTACCCGGGTTGTGTTCCAAAACGCAAGGCTCAGCGATTTGATTCTGAAAAAGCCCATGTCAGGTAAAGCGTTTTGTGCATCCACGGTGATTGCTAAAGCAAATTCGCAAACCATATCCTTACCGCTTTCTTTTATCATATACATAAACGCTTGATTTAGTTTAAAGGTCAGTTCATCAATTTTAATCGCTTTGTCGCTGTCGCCGCCTGCTGAATCATTTAAGCTGCTGAATGAATCGTTAATTGATGTAGAATCACTTTCCTTCATGCCGAATGCGGTTTTAAACTCAGCCAGCATTTCCTTAAACGTTACGCCCTCCGTTGCCTCTGTTTTTGTCGGAGCGACGAGGAGAGAGTAGCCGTTTTGACCTTTAACAAAAGCCGCATTCAGGTTGGTTTTAAGCAGGTCGAAGTCTAAACCTACCATACAATTGAATATGTCGCTTTTTTGGATTTCTGTTGACATGATGTTTCCTCCTGTTTTTTGTGATAATGCAATTATATCATCATTGCAAAACATGTAAAAGGCAATCTATATGAAACGGGAAAACCGCATTTCACATAGGTTGCCTTTAACAAAAAGAGAATTTAATACTGTCATCCATTTAAGAAATGGATAATAGTATAAGATAAACCGGCTGCATTGCAGCCGGTTTTTATTTCAATGATATACGCCACCGCCTGATTGTGCTGTCATCGGCAGCGCAGGTTTCAAGTTTGTTTTTTTCTTTTTCGACCGCTTCTTTAATGAGATTTAAGTCATACTGCTTGTTCGGCGCTATAAATCCCGGCAAAACAGCGTGAACCTTTCTGCATTCTTTGCAGCGAACCTGAATAATTGTGACAGTTTTAGTATCGAATTCAGAAATTATAACCTTGCGTTTATATGTACCGTGCATACATACAAAACCGCCGCAAACAGGGCATAAAACCATTCCTGCCCTTGCTTGCGAATCAAGTTCGTTGTAAATTATATGTTCATTTCTTATGTATTCTAAACAATCAATTTTCAACAATCCTAAAATCAATATAATTCCTTTCCACGGATGTCAACATTTAAATGTTTGAATTAATTGATACTAAAATCCAATAAACCGGTTTATTGGATTTTAAGGATGGCGCTGCTGCGACAGCGCGGAACCCCTGTTTTCCATTTCTTAAATGGAAAACAATATGAACTCATCAAAGCCAATTATAGTGTATTGACATATTAAAACGAAAGGCAAGTTATATGAAAAGACCTCCATATCAAAATAACTTGTTTGCATTTGTTGAGCAAACAAGTTATTTTAGTAAATTTTAAATTATAGTCCTTTAACTTAAAAAGCGTTTCGCTTTTTAAGTTAAAGGGGCTTGCGCTGTTGCGACAGCGCCCGCTGCGCTCACGCAGCGGAAACCCGTTTAAATTGAAACTGTGGAA